>CALGEF010000202.1 GCA_937881755.1 uncultured Acidobacteriota bacterium | reverse complement strand
CGGTGCTGGTAGTGGTAGCGCAGGGGTGACAACGTCATCTCGGGCTCGCCAGGCTCGCCGTCGCGCAGGATCAGGAGGCCAGCAGCGGGCACACGCTCGGGCAGCACGTCACCGCGCAGGGCTGTTGCGGGCAGCGCCGAAAGCCGCGTGTGCAACGCGGCGAGGATGGTTTCGCGGGGACTGGGCATGGGTCTTCGCCATCCTGTATACTGACATGCTGAATAAAGAACCGACGTGCGCCAAGGTTGTTGCCGAGGCAGAGCTGCGAAATATCAGCGGCCGCATTGTCGACTGTTCCGGAGCTGAACCGAACATTTGACCGGGGTGGTGGCCTAAGTCTGAACGGGCTGCCCGTGCCTCAGCGCGATCGGCGTGTCACCGTGGTGCTTCTTGAACGCCCGCGTGAACCCCTCGGGCGAAGAGAAGCCGTAGCGGCGCGCGACCACATCCACCCGGTGACCTTTCGCGATGTCCTGTCGTGCCAGCGTGAGCCTCCAGCGACGCAGATAGGCGGCGGGGGTTTCACCGACCTCGGCGAGAAACTTTTCGGCGAAACGACTGAGGGACATTCCGGCGAGAGCCGCAAGGTCCTCATTGCGCCATGCCCGTCCAGGGCGGTCGTGCATCGCGACAATAGCCCGGCTGAGACGTTGATCGGAAAGACCGGCCAAGAGGCCCGGCTGCGTTGAGCCAGCCTCGATCTGCATGCGCATCATCCGCACGATCAACACCTCGCCAAGTCGGCTCAGCACGGAATCCACCCCACACCGTCGCCGCGTGATCTCGGTCAGCATCATCCGCACGAGGCCCATGCTGTCCGGGTCGTCGGACAGGTCGATTTCGACCATATTGGGGAGCGCTGTCAGCAGAGGATTATCCGACCCGCTCCATTCAACGCGCGCGCAAAACAGAACCTGCCCGAGATCTGCCCGGAAATCCGCGCCGCGCGCGCAAAAGAGCGCGCGGTGGGGCGTGCCACAGGGTGCAGCGAAGGCGACAAGATTCGCATCCTCCGGCATCGCCGGCGCAACTGTCAGCTTGAATCTGTCGATCAGGGTGGTGAGCCGGTCGTATCGGTCCATTTGGGCGTTCTGGTCAGATTTTTCGGATTTTGCTGATCATAGATCTGGTATGGTTGCCATACAACCACCAAAAGAGAGACCCTTTCATGCTTGTTCCCCGCCAGAAGACCCCCAACCTGCAGCTTCCGACCCTGGATCACGCCGATTTCGACCTTTCGCGCGAGACGTCCGAGCGCGGCACCGTCATCTGCTTCTATCGCGGACTGCACTGTCCGATTTGCGCCACCTACCTGACCGAGTTCCAGAAGCGGGTCGCCGATTTCGCCGATCGCGGCGTCGGGACCATCGCCATCAGCTCGGACGGCGAGGACCGCGCCCGCGAGATGGCCAGGAAGATCGGCGCCGACACGCTGCGCTTTGGCTACGACCTGTCTCTGGCAAAAGCGCGCGAATGGGGGCTCTACATCTCGACCTCCCGGGGCAAGACTTCTATCGGCATCGAAGAGCCGGCGCTGTTCTCCGAACCCGGCCTTTTCATGGTCACACCCGAGCAGTCGCTCTACTACGGTTCGGTCCAGACGATGCCCTTCGTGCGACCGCATTTCTCCGAACTTGTCGGCGCATTGGATTTCGCGATCAAGAACAGCTACCCGGCGCGCGGAGAATACACAGGCACCGTGTAACCGACCATGCTCATGCGGGAAATTGAACTGCCCGACCCGGCGATACGAAGAACCGAACGGATAGCATCACAACCGACCTTCCACCCAGTTCGCCACGATCAGCCCCGGCACACGGTCCAATGCCCTGTCCGCATCCCGCGCCAGATCCAGCCGCTTCGGCAGTTTGACCTGCGGCACCAGCAGGAAGATCGGCGCGTTCTTCGCTGCAAACGCTCCACTGGAGCGTTTGCGGACGCTCGAACCCTTGCCGCGCCCGGTCTTGGAGCGAGACACGACCGCCTGGCCTTTCGTGTTCAGGCGTCCCTCGGCGACCAGCAGGCTCGGGCCCGTCCGGCGATAGACGAAGCGCAGGCGGAGGCCACGGCGGCGCTCCCATTCGCCGGGTGTGATGCGGCCACCGCGCAGGGATTTGCCCGCTGCAGGCAGCGGGATCGCCAGCCAGAACCCGCCCTTCGAGCGGATCAGCGGCCCCGTGTCATGGGCCCCGATGATGACGGGCGCCTTAGACCAAACGAGCGCCGCCGCTTTGAGGCTTTCACCAGCCTTGGGATAGGTCTGGCTCTGGATCGAATTTGCCAGCCGTCGCCTCAGTCCAGCTTGGCCGATCTGTCCCCGCCAGGCGGATTTAAGGTCGGTGCCAGCTTCGCGCATCGCGGCGCTGACGGCCTTTTCGCCCGCTTTGATTTCAGCCGCCATCACGGCGACGAGGTCTGGGGTGATATCGAGACTCAATTTCATGCAGGGGTCAGCTCAATCGTCCAGATCAGCCGCTCGCGATCACGCCGCGGCTCACCTTGGATCAGGAAGGTTTCGTCCCCGATCAGGATTTGCTCCTTCGGCCGAGGTGCTGGAATATCCGCCACCCGAACATCGATCCGGGCGGTGTCCGACATGACCCGCGCCGACCCGAATTCTGTGATCTCATCAGGACGGCGCAGAATACCGCGCGCTCGGGTGAACTGCCCCTCGCTGTCCCTATGCCAGATATCAACCGAGAGGTTGGCATCGAGGAACAGCACCCCGAGCGCATCAGCGAAGGCGGTCATCAAGTCCGCTTCGCGCTGCGCAACACCTGCGGCCGGGTGCAGATCGGCAGCGGGTTACTCTCGATCTCGATCCGCACCCAACCCCGCGATCATGGTCAATGCCGCAACACTCGGTCTGACAGGGGCCGAGCTT
>CALGEF010000201.1 GCA_937881755.1 uncultured Acidobacteriota bacterium | reverse complement strand
GTGGCGAGAGCGGCGCCGGAATTGAGGCCGAAGAGGCTGATGGCCACCGCGACGGCGAGCTCGAAAAAGTTCGACGTGCCGATCAGGGCGCACGGCGCCGCGATCCGGTGGGGCACTTTCCACGCGAAGGCAGCGGCATAGGCAACCGCGAAGATGCCGTAGGACTGGAGGATGATCGGCACCGCGATCAGCGCGATGATCAGCGGATTGGCGAGGATGACGCCGCCCTGGAATCCGAAGAGGAGGATCACCGTGGCGAGGAGGCCGATGACCGAGGCCGGCTTGATCCGTGCCATGAAAGTATCAACAGCCGAGAGGCCGCCTTTTGCGCTCAGCACGCGGCGCGCGATGATGCCCGCGATCAGCGGAATGACGACATAGAGCCCGACCGAGAGCAGCAGCGTTTCCCAGGGCACGGAGATTTCCGCGACACCGAGCAGGAGCGCGACGATGGGCGCGAAGGCAAAGACCATGACGGCATCATTCACGCCGACTTGCGCTAGCGTATAGGCCGGGTCGCCCTTCGTCAGCTGCGACCAGACAAAGACCATCGCCGTGCACGGCGCCGCGCCGAGGAGGATGAGGCCGGCGATGTAGGATTTTGCACCATCGGCCGGAATAAGATCCGCGAAGACATGTTCGAAGAAGAGAACGCCGAGGAGGGCCATGGTGAATGGCTTGATCAGCCAGTTGACCACCAGCGTGATGATCAGGCCCTTGGGCTTTGCGAAGGCGCCGCGGATGCCGGCGAACTCCACGCCGATCATCATCGGCCAGACCATTGCCCAGATCAGGATGGCAACGGCGAAATTGACGTTGGCGTATTCGAACGCGGCGAGGGCGCTGAAGGCGGACGGAAACAGCTGACCGAGCGCCAGGCCCAGGATCAGAGCGAGGGCGACCCAGACGGAGAGGTATTTTTCGAAGAGGCTCATGCGCTCAACGGCCGGCAGGCTCTGGTTCTGGACGGCGGGCAGCAGGCGGCGCGAGCGGCGGCTTCCTGAACGGGCTGGCAGATTTCGGGACGGCCGCCGCAGCAATCCTCCATAAGGTAGACGATCAGCTCACTGAGCGCATCGGGGCGGACGGCGTAGCGGATCACCCTGCCCTCCCGGGCGCTGGAGAGAAGGCCCGCCTGCACGAGTATCGCAAGCTGGGATGAGAGCGTGTTGGGCGCAAGGCCCAGAGCGGCGGCGATCTCGCCAGCCGGGATGCCTTCCGGGTCAGCGCGAACGAGGAGGCGGAAAACCGCGAGCCGACCCGGCTGGGCAAGAGCGGAGAGACGATCAATGGCGGAGCTTGATTCCATATTTCAACGATTGTCGAAATACAGGCTCGGCGTCAAGGGGGCTATGGAGCGCGGAAACGCGACGCTACTTATTGATTTCGATCGAGACAAACTGGTCAAACCAGCCGCCAGTTTCACCGCGGCGCTTGACGCGGATGAGGATCGGCGTGCTGGGCGTCGCGAGACCGGTTTTCACCTTGGCGAGCGCGTCCGTGACCGAGGAGACAGTATTGAAGTTCACCTCGACGATGACGTCCGCGCGGCGCAGCTTGTTGTAGGCGCGCCCGCGCGGGCTGACGGCGGTGACGACGACGCCCGAGATATCCGTCGGGATGGCGTAGCGGCGGCGCGTGTCGTCATCAATGGGGGAAAGGTCCGCCCCCAGATCATTCGAATTGGCGGCGGTGTCCGGTTCCGGGGCTGCGGCGGTTTCCTCGTTATCCTTCAGTTCGGTCAGCGTGATGCTGACTTCGCGGGTACGGCCATCGCGGACGATGGAGAGCTTCACCGGTTTACCAATGGCCTTTTCCGACAGGGTGCGCGTCATCTCGCGCACGCCGATGACGGATTTTCCGTCAATGGCCAGGATCAGGTCTCCGATTTCGAGCTTGGCTTTGGCGGCCGGGCTGTCGGCCGAAATGCGGGTGATGATCACACCGGTAAGGCCCTTGGCGCGGTAGGCCTTGATAAGGGCGGCGTCAGCATCCTGGACGTTGACGCCGAGCCAGGGACGGCGCACGCGGCCTTCCTTGATAAGGGCGGCGCTGATGCGTTTCACGGTGTTCGACGGGACCGAGAAGCCGAGGCCGATAGAGCCGCCGGACTGGGAGATGATGGCGGTGTTCACGCCGACAACCTGGCCGGCGAGATTGAACAATGGACCGCCGGAGTTGCCCTGGTTGATGGCGGCATCGGTCTGGATGTAATTGTCCGAACGCCCCGTATTCAGATCGCGGCCCGTGGCCGAGATGATGCCGGCGGAAACAGAGCCTCCGAAGCCGAGCGGGTTGCCGATGGCTATGACCCAGTCGCCGACCACAGCGGTATCGCTGTTGGCAAGTTCGACGAAGGGCAGCGGCGTGTTCGAGGTGACCTTGAGCACGGCGATGTCGGTGTCGCGGTCGCGCCCCACGAGCTTGGCCTGCAGTTCGCGGCCATCCGAAAACGTGATCGTGATCGTGTCGGCTTTCTCGATCACGTGGTTGTTGGTGATAATGTAGCCATCCTTGCTGATGACGAAGCCGGAGCCGAGCGAGCCCTGGCGTTCGAACCCGTCACCATCCCGGCCGAAATATTCGTTGAAGCGTTCGGCGGGCGAGCCTTCCGGGAAGGTGGGCATGCCAGAGGCGATGACCTGCTCGGTCGAGATGTTCACGACAGCGGGCATCAGGCGCTTGGACAGGTCGCGGAAGCTGGACGGGGTGGCCTTCGTGTCGATGCCGGCGGCCGGTTTCGAAAGGCTGCCCTGAGCAGCAGCAGGACCGCTGGCCGGGAGGACAAGAAAGATGAGCGCCAGGGCGGCGGCGTAGTTCATGGCGGCGGTTGCTCCGGTCAGCTTCGGACCTGTTCTGGCGTCCGGTTGCTGCCTGAGTATGGCGGTTTGTGGGCTGCGCGCAACCGCCTCAAGCGGTGCGGACTGCAATGGTGACGAGGAGCGCGCCGAGCGCTGCGGCGGCCAGACCGGCGAGGGCGATAGCCTGCGGGGAGGTTACAGCCAGACGGGCGGCGAGCCCGCGCATCAGATCCGGCGCGAGGGCGCACAAGGCGCCCTCGGCCAGAAGCCAGAAGCCGAAGCCGGCGAGGATGACGGTGAGCGGGCTCACCAGTGCCCGCTCAGCGAGGGCCGCCCGCCGCGCGGGCGCTGTCGAAGAACTGGTCACAGATGCCGAGCGACTTCGGACCGACGATGACCTGGGTGCCTTCCTGGATCGAAGCTTCGCAGGCGATCAGGGCGCGCTGGAAGCGGAAGAATTCCGCATCCTTGTTATAGGCGGTCGCGTAGGTCTCCGAGGCTTTTGCGTCCCCTTCACCGCGGATTTTAGAGGACTGTTCACGGGCCTGGGCCTCGATGACGGTCTTCTCGCGTTCGGCTGTGGCGCGGATCAGGCGGGCCTTCTCCTCCCCTTCCGAACGAATTCGCTGGGCTTCCTGGAGACGGGCTGTCCGCATCCGGTTGTAGACACCTTCGGCGACCTCGTTCGGCAAGTCTGCCTGGCGGATACGCACGTCGATGATGTCGATCCCGTCCGATGCCAGGCCGGCGTTCACGCCCTGCCGGATGCGGCCCATGAGCTGGGCACGCTGGCCGGAGACGATCTCGGGTACCGGCACGTCACCCAGCACTTCGCGGATGGCCGAGGTGGTTATGCGGTTCAGCTGCGAGCGGGCGGCGTCTTCGGTGCGGAAGCGCTGGTAGTAGCGCAGCGGGTCGTTGATCCGCCAGCGGACGAAGGCATCCACCCGCAGGCGGCGCTGGTCAGCGGCGAGCACTGCGATGCCTTCGATGTCGAGGCCGAGGTTGCGCTTGTCGATGATCTCGACCTGCTGGATGATCGGCATCTTCATGTGAAGGCCGGCTTCATCCTTGCCGGGCTCGTTGATCAGCGCAATCGGCCGGCCCACCTGGAGCACGATGGCCTGCTGGGACTGGCGCACGACGTAGAAGACGTTAGAGGCGACGATCAGTCCGAGGACGGACAGGACCAGGATGAGCCATCCAAAAGCGCGCATTACTGGTCTCCTGTCGTCGTCGGGGTGGCCGGGCGGCGGGTGCGCTCAAGCGGCAGGTAGGGAACGGCGCCGGAATCCTGATCGAGGATCATCTTATCCGTGCGGCCAAGCACGCGCTCCATGGTTTCGAGGTACATGCGTTCGCGGGTGACCCGCGGCGCCTTGCGATACTCTTCGTAGATCTGGTCAAAGCGGGAGGCTTCACCGCCGGCGTCAGCGATCACGCGGTCGCGGTAGGCTTCGGCTTCCTGCAACAGTCGCTGCGCGGTACCGCGGGCCTGGGGCACGACCTTGTTGGCGAACTGGGCAGCCTCGTTGGTCAGGGTTTCGCCATCCTGCTCGGCTACGTTCACGTCGTTGAAGGCCTCGATAACCTGCCGTGGCGGATCGGACTTGTCGATCTGGACCGAGAGGATTTCGACACCGGCATTATACTCGTTGAGCAGGGCCTGCGTCTGGGCCGATACGGCTTGCTGGACTGTGTCTCGCTCGGTGGTAATGATGTTCTGCAGGCGCGTCTGGCCGACAACCTCGCGCATCACCGATTCAGCGACCTGTTCAACCGTAAGCGCCGGGTCGCGGACGTTGAGCAGGAAGTTTTCCGGATTGGCGGTATCCAC
>CALGEF010000200.1 GCA_937881755.1 uncultured Acidobacteriota bacterium | reverse complement strand
CAGACGCGAGCGCGTGCCTGGATCCACCGAACACCAGACATGCCGTACGCGGAACTGTCCGTCCTTCGGCTCCGGCAGCGCCAGGGTCTCAAGCCTGAAGTCCGATGGCTTCGGTTCGCCAACGCAATACTGCGTCAGCACAATCTGTTGCATCTCACCCATGAGCCAGTTTCTCCGTTATGGTCTTGCAGGCGAGCTTCAACGCCTCGGGATAGAGTTTGTGTTCGGCAGGCAGTGTCCGCGCGGCGAGCGTGTCCGCCGTATCGCCCGGCAGGATCGGCACGCTGGCCTGTGCGATGATCTCGCCTTCATCAACGCCGGCGCTGACCCAGTGCACCGTGCAGCCGGCCTCGGTGTCGCCCGCTTCAATCGCGCGCTGGTGGGTGTCGAGGCCCTTGTACTTCGGCAGCAGGGACGGGTGGATGTTGATCATCCGCCCTTCCCAGCGCTTGACGAACCACGGCGTCAGCACACGCATGAAACCGGCCAGCGCAATGATCTCGGCCCCGGCGCCGCGCAGCGCGCCGTCCATGTGGAACTCGAATGCCTCGCGGTCCTTGCCGAAGGTCCGGTGGTCAATTGCAACAGTCTCAACACCCATGGCCCCGGCGATTGTCAGTCCGTGTGCGTCCGGTTTGTTCGACAGCACGAGAACGGGCTGCGCCGGAAAATCCGGGGCCGCAGCAGCGGCTTTCAGCAGCGCTTCCATGTTCGAGCCGCGCCCGGAAATCAGAACCGCAAGCTTCAGCCGCGTCATGCAGGGGCCAGCTCGCCCACCACGCGCGGGTCTTCACCCGCCGCTTTCAGGTCGGCCATCACGCTGGCGGCGTCCGCCGGGCTGACGGCCAGGATCATGCCGATCCCCATATTGAACGTGCGGTGCATCTCGTCAGTCTCGACACCGCCAGCCTCCTGCAGCCACTGGAACACCGGGGGCGGGGTCCAGCTGGCCCGGTCGATCTTCGGCGTCAGGCTGCCGGGGCACATGCGCGGCGTGTTCTCGGTGAGGCCGCCGCCCGTGATATGGGCGAGACCCTTCACACGGCCGGAACGGATAAGCGGCAGCACGAGCCTGGAATAAAGGCGCGTCGGCGTCAGCAAGGCTTCGCCGAGCGTCTGCGCGTCCGAGAAAGGTGAGGGGCCGCCATAAAACAGGCCCTCGCGCGCCACGATCCGGCGGACCAGCGAATAGCCATTCGCGTGCGGACCGGAAGAGGCGATGGCGATCAGCACGTCGCCCTTGGCCATGTCGCCCATGCGCGGCAGCACTTTGCCGCGGTCCACGGCGCCGACGACGAAGCCTGCCAGATCGTAATGTCCCGGCGGGTACATGCCCGGCATCTCGGCTGTCTCGCCGCCCACCAGCGCGCAGCCGGACAGGCGGCAACCTTCGGCGATACCGGCGATCACCGCTTCGGCGATTCCGCCCTCAAGTTTGCCGGTGGCAAAATAATCAAGGAAAAACAGCGGCTCGGCGCCTTGCGCCAGCACGTCATTGGCGCACATGGCCACAAGGTCGATGCCGACGGTATTGTGGATGCCGGTCTCGAAAGCCAGCATCAGCTTGGTGCCGACCCCGTCGGTGCCCGACACCAGCACCGGATCGGTATAGCCGGCCGCCTTCAGGTCGAACAAAGCGCCAAAGCCGCCGAGGCCGCCCATCACGCCGGCGCGCGCGGTCGCCCTGGCCATTGGCGAAATAGCGTCGACCAGCCGCTCGCCTGCCTCGATATCGACACCCGCATCGCGGTATGACAGGGGCGGTTTGGATGTCGCGTTCATCTGGATTGGCCCCGCAGCTTTCCTGAACCGGCGCGGTAGCATGAGGCTGGCACAAGTTCCAGTGAAGGTTCGCAAGTGAAGCGCGCGGTTTCCGGTTCAGGATGCGCCTGATAGAAGATCCCCACCCAAGGAGTTCGCCTTCCATGATTCGACTGGTTCTGGCCGCCATGCTGCTGTCCCTCGTGGGCACCGGATACGTTTATGCCGACACAAAGGACGTCTACACGATCCGCAATATTTCTGTGGACGAGACGGCCGGCAGCGTCATCGAAGCCCGTGAAAAGGCGATGGGTGCGGCCCGCCTGGCCGCCGCCCGCAAGCTCATCAACAAGATCACCCTCGCCTCCGACCGCGCCGCGGCCGGCGGCGTGCTGATTGACGGCGCCCTCGCGGCCCGCTTCACGGCGGCCGTCGATGTCGAGGAAGAAACCGCCGGCGCCGGCCGCTACCGGGGCAGGCTCGCCGTGGTTCTGAACCCCCAGACGGTGCGCGCCCACCTGGATTCGCTGAACGTGCCGTATCTCGACGCCCAGGCCCCGCTGGCGCTGATCGTGCCGGTGACCTCGTCCAGCCTCCGGTCCGCCTGGACCACGGCCTTCGGCGAGCGCAACCGCGGCGCCCTCGTGCCCACCGTCACCGCCACCTATGGCAGCTATACCGCCTTCAGCACCTGGTCCGACATTTCGCCGGAAGCGACCCCGCAGAACGCCCGCCGCGGCATCCTGGCCGAGCTTCAGGGCCGTGATGGCGCCTGGCGCGTCGTCCTCTCGACAGTAACCCCGAGCGGCACCGAACCGGTCGGCGCCACCCCGCCCGCCGCCACGCTGGAAGCCGCAGCAGAGGCCGCCGCGACGCTGATGGACGAGACCTGGAAGCAGGCTTCGATCGTTCGCGATGGCTCGCGCACGGACGTGTCGGCCACGGTCCTGTTCACCTCGCTGGCGGAATGGAACACGCTGCGCGGCGCGCTCGCCCGCTCGCCGCTGGTGGCGGACTTCCGCACCAGGGCCGTCGCCCGTGAAGGCGCGGTCGTCACCTTCTCCTATGCCGGCGACGAAAAACGGCTGCGCAACGACCTCATCCAGCGCGGCGTGACGCTGGCGCGCGAGCAGGACGAACTGACCCTGCGCTCGGCGGTATCGACGTCCGTTCTGCAGTGAGCTCCGGCGACGCCGAACCGGACCGTTCGCCGCAACAGCCGATGTTCGGGTTCCCGGCGCCGATGGCGCGCTGGGACGGCCTGCTGGCCGGGCCCCACAATGCGGGCGCCCTGCGCATCGCCGGAAACCCGGAAGACTGGGCGACGCCCGTGCTCTGCATCACCGGCCCGGCAAAGTCCGGTCTGACCTTTCTCGCGGCCGCCTGGGCGGTCCGGTTCAACGGCGAATGCCTGACGGCCGCGCAGCTCGCCAGGGCCGGCCGGCGCGGACTGGACGCACTGGCAGGACGCCACGTCGCGGTCGATGATGGCGACCTCGCTGGCGGCAGGCAGGACGAGGCGCTGCTGTCCCTGATCAACCTGGTCGCAGCCGGCGGCGGCCGCCTGCTGCTGACGGCGCACCGGGCCCCCTCGCAATGGCGCACCGCTTCGCCTGACCTCAGGTCGCGCCTGAACGCGCTGCCGGTCGGCGAGATCGGCCCTCCGGACGACACGGTCGTGCGCGCCCGGCTGGCGATCGCGGCAGAGCGCCGGTTCCTGCGACTTTCGCCTGAGACGCTCAACTATCTGGTGCCCCGGCTTGAACTTGCCTATGACGCGGTTGAGAACTTCATGGACAGGCTCAGCGACGCTGTATCCGACCACGACCGGGCCCCCAGCTTGCCGCTGGCGCGCCGGGTGCTGGAGCAGATGAGCGAGGCGGCGGGCGATGATGTGGCAGAAGGGTGAAACGGCATGCCGGATGGCCAGCAGCGGTTGAACAAGCAGCTGATGAACTCGCCGCAGCGATTCCTGAACCGCGAGCTCTCCTGGCTTGAGTTCAACCGGCGTGTGCTGGAAGAGGCCGAAAACCCCGCCCATCCGCTGCTCGAACGCCTGCGGTTCCTCTCGATCTCCGCCAGCAACCTCGATGAGTTCGACATGGTGCGCTATGCAGGCCTGCGCGAGCAGGTGCGGGCGGGTGTCACCAGGCTCAGCCAGGACGGGCTGACACCGGCCCAGCAGGTCGCCGAAGTCGAAGCCGCTGCGCTGCGCCTGATCGAGGCGCAACAGAAGGGCTGGCGCAACATCAAGGCCGACATGGAGACGGAAGGTCTCTTCGTTCTCGAGGCGAAGGATCTGACAAAGCGCGAACGCGCCGAGATCGAGGCCTATTTCCACGCCAACATCTTTCCGATCCTGACGCCGCTCGCGGTTGATCCGGCCCACCCGTTCCCGTTCATTCCAAATCTCGGCTTCACGATCGCGTTTGACCTTCAGTCGCTCAGCGGCGGCGAGGCGCAGGTGGGCATTGTGCCGATGCCGACTTTTGTGCGCCGCTTCATTCGCCTGCCTAAAGGCAACAAGCCCGGCATCCGCTTTATCGCGCTCGAAGACGTGATCGGCATTTTCCTGCCCACGCTGTTTCCGGGCTTCAAGGAAACCGGACGCTGCCTGTTCCGGATCGTGCGCGACAGCGATATCGAAATCGAGGAAGAGTCGGAAGACCTGATCCGTGAATTCGAGGTGCTGCTCAAGCAGCGCCGCCGCGGACGGATCGTCCGTCTGCGGATGCAGGCCAGCGCGCCGGAGCACCTGCGCCATTTCATCATGCGCGAAATCGGAGCAGAGCCGTCCGATATCGTGATCTATGACGGCATCCTCGGCATGGCACGTCTCGCCGAGATGATCGTCGATGACAGGCCGGACCTCCTGTTCAC
>CALGEF010000199.1 GCA_937881755.1 uncultured Acidobacteriota bacterium | reverse complement strand
TGCTTGCCGCGGAGACGTTTGGCGACGTAAGAAGCAAGCCGTCCGACGACGACGTCCGTCGCGTCGATCACGACCCACTTTGTCTCTACGCCTACTGGTGCGTTATAGGTTTTCATTGCTCTGCTCAGAGCCTCTCAATTTCGGAGTTCCAGGAATGCAAATTAAGGGCTGGCGTTTAAGCGCCGCTTCTCCCTTTGTCAACGCGGCTGCCGGGGCCATTGTGCTTTTTGGCGCAGTGGCTTGTTCCCGCGAGGAAAAGGGCCCTGAAGCCCCCCCTCAAGCTGCCCCAATTACTGCAGGACTGGAGCTTCCGGCCGTCTGGTCAACCCGCCCCCTTTCCGGCCCCGTGCGGGATGTGGCGATGTCGACGGGCGGCGGCGCCATCCTTGCTGTTGCGTATGAACGCGGCGGCCTCGACTTCTTCAACATGGACGGCGAGCAGATCGGCGAGCCGTCGCTCTTCCGCCTGAAGGCGATTGCGGATGGCCGCTCGACCAGTATCGGAGACGCGGCCGTCACCCTGTTCCCGGGTATCACCGAGGCCGGCGACCTCAAGGGCTACGTGTTCAGCCCCGGCCTGATGGCCCCCACCCAGATCGACCTGCCGATTAACGAAGAGCGCGACATCCAGGGCCTCTGCACGGGCGACTCCACTGCAGGCGGGCTGATCCGCATTGCCTACTGGACGATGGCGAACTCCATGTCGCTGACCACCGGCGTGCTGTCGGAAGTCAACGGCGACCTGACCTGGACGCCGGAAGCCTCCACCCAGACGGACTTCCCGGTTACATCCTGCGTGTTCGCTTACGACACCCTGGTCGCCTCCCCCCGGTCGGAGGACTCAGCCTCGCTCACGCGCGGCAAGTATTCGGCGCTGCTCTCCCTCGAACAGGGCAAGCCGATCCAGATCTCGACCGACTACGGCCTCACCACCATGGATGTGGGCGTGCGCGACGGCATCACCATCCAGGCGCCCCGCAACCCGACAGCCATTACCGCGCAGGGCACCCTGCCGGCCGGCGGCTTCCCGGGCGGCGTGGTCGTCGTGGCGGGCGAGAATGCGTCCGGCGAACACCAGGTCGTGTTCATCGACCCGAGCGAAATCACGCTGGAGCCGGTAACCGAGTGACCGGCCCGGCGGCCCGCCAGACAAGGTAGACCGCCGCCAGCGTCACGATCACGCCAAGCCCCTGATGCACCAGTGCGAGCGTCAGGGGGGCGGCATTCAGCAGGGTGAGGATGCCCCATACCGCCTGCGCGCTGACCAGCGCCGCCAGCACCGCAAACGGGCGGGCCAGTGCGCCGGCCCGGTAGCGCCACGCGGCCCAGAGGCTCAGGCCCCACAGGACGTAGGCCAGGAAACGGTGATTGAACTGCGTCGCCGCGCGTCCTTCGAAGAAACTGCGCGCCCCCAGATCGGACTGTATATAATGACTGGGAAACAGCTCCCCGGCCATCAAAGGCCAGTCATTATAGCTGCGCCCGGCGTCCAGTCCCGCGACCAGCGCGCCCGTCGCCATCTGCACAAACACCAGCGCCAGCAGGCCGATGGCAACACCCCTGCCCCGGGCCGGACCTTCCGGACGCGGCACGGCCCGTAAGGATAGCCATAGCCAGGTGATCAGGCAGAGGATCAGAAGCGCCAGCGAGAAGTGCGTCATCAGCCGGTAGGGTGCGACCGAGACCCGGTCGGTATCGCCGATCCCGCTGGCCACCATCCACCAGCCGATCGCGCCCTGCAGCCCGCCGAGGGCGACGAGGCCGAGCAGTTTCCAGCCCAGGCCTGCGCCGAGCCAGCGGCGCGCCGCAAACACGCCAAGGCCCACGACCGCGACCAGGCCGATGAACCGGCCGAGCTGCCGGTGGCCCCACTCCCACCAGTAGATGAACTGGAACTCGGCGAGGCTCATGCCCCTGTTCTGCAGCTTGTACTGGGTCGTCTCCCGGTACTTGTCGAATTCTGCCAGCCAGGTGGCGGTATCCATCGGCGGCAGGGCGCCCTTCACGGGCTGCCATTCGGTGATCGAGAGACCGGAATCCGTAAGCCGGGTTGCGCCGCCGACCAGGATGGTCGCATAGACGAGCAGGCCCAGCAGGATCAGCCAGGCCCGGATCCAGCGTGCGGCAAGAGGCGAAATTGCGTTTACAGGCATGCTGCCTAAATCACTCGGCGCACGGCGCGATCAAGAGGCGCCAACGTCGCACACCGCAATCGAAAGGACGGAAACGAACATGCGCAAACCGATCGCCGTCCTCGTCATGCTCGCCTTCATGGCCCTCTGGATCTGGGGCGCGGGAACTGTCGGCTCCCGCCTGACCGAGATGCCCGGCTGGGTGCAGCTCATCTTTTACGTGGTCGCCGGCTTCGGCTGGATCCTGCCGCTGCGCCCTCTCCTCAAATGGATGAACGCCAACCAGCCGCCGGAAGAGGACTGACCGGGCAAGCCGGACACAAAAAACCGGCAGGGCGAGACCTGCCGGTTTTCAGGATGGGGTGTGAACCGTCCGGCTCAGCCGGCGATATCGGCTTCCGAGAAGAACTGGGCGATCTCGATGGCGGCGTTCTCGGCCGAGTCCGAACCGTGCACGGAGTTCTCGCCGATCGACTTGGCGAACAGCTTGCGGATGGTGCCGTCAGCGGCCTGGGCCGGGTTGGTGGCGCCCATCACATCACGGTGTTTCGCCACGGCGTCTTCGCCTTCCAGGACCTGCACGACCACCGGGCCGGAGATCATGAAGTCAACCAGTTCGCCGAAGAACGGGCGCTCGCGGTGCACGCCGTAGAATCGCTCGGCCTGTGCGCGCGTCATCTGGATGCGGCGCTGGGCGATGATGCGAAGGCCGGCCTTTTCGATCACGGCATTGATGGCGCCGGTGAGGTTACGCTCGGTGGCGTCCGGCTTGATGATCGAGAATGTACGCTGCACGGCCATGGGGGCTTCCTGAATCTGGGGTTTGTAGATTTGCGCGGGCTATAGCTGCAGGACCGCGCTCCGGCAACAGCCGACAGGCGGCGCGGTTAATGCGCTGAACTTCTGACCCGCGCGGCCTTTGCAGGCGCGCCGCTCTGCGTGGCTTCGAAACCCGCCGTCATGAAGCGCACCATATGCGCGCACGCTTCATCAAGGTTTTCAGACTGCACGGCGCCGCCCGACAATTCGTCAATCCGGCCGGTCTGGGCCAGTGCCAGGGTCAGCGCGCCGGATAGACAATGATAGCCCCAGTAGAGATCCTTGTCCTTCAGGCCTGGAATTGCCAGGCGAAGCGCTTCCAGGAATTTCCGGATCAGGGGATCGAAGGATTCCGCCATCAGCCGGCCGCCCCAACCGGGCGTGTTGTTCACATAAGCCACGAGCGCGTAGTAGTTTTTCCAGCCCGGCTCCGAGAGGTGTTCGCCTTTCAGAAGCGGCTCGAGATAGGCCCGCACGATCGCCTCGACAGATGGCGCGCCCGGCGGCGCGGCGTTCACCGCCTGCGTGAGCGCCGCCTCGCGCCAGGCGTTCAGGTCTTCTGCGCGGCGGCGGAACACGGCGACGAAGAGATTGTCTTTCGAGTCGAAATGATAATGCGGCAACGCAAGATCGACGCCGGCTCGCGCCGCGATGGTGCGAAGGGTCACCGCGTCAAATCCATGCGCGCTGAACTCCGCTTCGGCCGCGTCCAGAATCGCCGTCCTGCGGTCAGTTTTTGGCGGAAGGGGTTTCTTGCGGGCGCTCAGCGGCGTGTCCTCGGCAATACGACTACCTCCATCATGTAGCGCGCAAGCGTGCCTGTCAAAGCTGCACGGGCAGGCCTTGCGACCTGTGTTACGCGCCTTCAGAGTTCCAGATAAGACCGGCGTACCGGCGATATCCTGCACCTTGCCCGGCAGCAAACTCACGCCCGCGGTCTTCAGCACGCGCGGCGCGCGGCGGCTTCGAAAGCTGCTTCGACATCCGGCGCCACCTCCACGCCCCCAGCGGTTTCCTCCATGCCGGCAGCCTCGTGACCCTTGCGGCATCGTCCTGCGGCTACCCGGCCGTCGCCAACCTCAGGGATGGGGCGACGGGTTTCCCGGTAACCGAATTGAAATCGAACGTCTTCGCCGCCGCCCTCGAAGGCCGGGCCCATGCCAGGACGGCCCCCGTCCATCTCGGCAGCACCCCGCAGGCCTGGGACTGCGAGCTGACGCGTGACAAGGGCAGGCGCTTGGCCCTGTTGCGCCGCTCGCAACCGGTGCCAAGGCCCAAGGGATAAAAGACCTTCCCGCCTGCCCCGGATGCGAGTCCTTGCTGGCCTGTGAAGACGGCCCGATGCTGACCTGCCCCGAGTGCGGGCATGAGTGGACCGAGGCGGCGCCGGCGGGCGCGAGAGTGATCAGGGATTTTGTCGGCAATCCGCTCACGGATGGTGATACGGTGACGGTGATCAGGGACCTGAAGGTGAAAGGGTCATCCCCTGTCGTGAAACGCGCCGCCAGGGTCAGCAACATCCGCCTCCTCGACGGCGACCACGATATCGACTGCAAGATCGATGGCATCGGCGTGATAGGGCTGAAGTCAGAGTTCGTGAAGAAGGTCGAGACCCACCAATCATCAGTCTGTCTCCACCTTCAGTTTCCGCTTTCCGATTGATTTTTGGCTTACAGATGCTATTTTGTTTGCATGAGTAAAAAACCGGGCAATTCGAAAGTCAGCCGTGAACCCGCTGCAGGCCGGTTTATCACGCTTAAAGATGGGCGGCGGCTCGTGAGCCCTCCATCTGGAGGAGAATTCCGGAAATCGGAAATTCGCAAAGCTGTCACTGCTGTTGTGACGGAACGCCGAACGAAAGCTGGCTAGTTGAAGCCTGTATACGCTCGGTCTGTATTCATAAACTGCCCCTTCTCTTCTGACTTCGCACCTATGTTCAGGGCGATTGTGTTCGCGGTCGTCGATTGCGGTTATGAACCTCGCTGCGCACTTGAAGCGATTGATGGCGGCGAAGTGCGCCTTCAGAAGATCGAGAAGATCATAGAAGAGTCCAAATTCGGAATCCACGATCTGTCCAACATGTCGCTCGATCCGGTAACGAAACTCCCGCGTTTCAATATGCCACTTGAACTTGGACTTTTTCTCGGCGCCAAGCGGTTTGGTGAAGGGAGGCAGAAGGAAAAGCGGCTCATCATTCTGGATCTTGACCAGTTCCGCTATCGAAAGGCTATCTCGGACATCTCGGGCCAAGACATTGAATGCCACAATGGAAACACGGACGAAGCAATTGCATGCATTCGGAACTGGTTGAGGACCGTTTCCAAGCGCAAAACGATTCCCGGTCCACGTCACATCAAAGATCGTTACAATCAATACACTGCCGACTTGCCGGCGATATGCAAGAACCTGAAGTATGATGCGGACGACCTTACCTTCAACGACCTTTGGGAAACCATGGTCGAATGGCAAAAAGCCAATGCGGAAGAGCAGTAGCTACACCCCCGCCTCTTTCCATCCGCCTGCGGAGGTCTGCTGGAAATAGCGCGTCACCAGCCCCGAATCCTTCGCCGCCTTGAACTGCTCGCGGGCCCGGGCGCGGCTGTCCTTGTCGCCGTCTTCGAAGATCACCATGCAGCGCCTGAACGGCGCCTCGACGGGCGCGTCCGTGCCGTCCATCAGTACCAGCGCGTCGGCATTGTTGGCGTTCTTCAGCCTGGCCGACAGCAGCACCGGCTGGCGTGCGGCGTCGAGGCCGGGCGCCTCGGCCTGGCCGTGCGGGAGGAAGGAGGCGTCGTCAAAGGTCCACAGCGCGGCATCGAGTTTAGCCAGCCGCTCCAGGTCAGGCGAGACGGCGAGCACACGCCATCCCGCCTCCAGGCATTTCTGCATCAGCGGCGGCGCCGCCACCTCAAGCGCCGTGCGCGAGAGGTGGTAGAACCACCATTCAGGCCGGATGGCCTCATTCATAATTGTCCATGATCCACTTGTTCAGCAGGCGCGGGCCGTAACCCGAAGCCCAGCTCGGATCAGTCGGGGCCTTCTCGCCTTCGACCCAGGCGACTCCGGCGATATCAAGGTGAGCCCATTTCACGCCGTCCTTGACGAAGCGCTTGAGGAACTGCGCTGCCGTGATCGAGCCCGCAGCCGGGCCGCCTATGTTGCGCATGTCGGCGAACTTCGACTTGATCTGGACATCATACTCGGCGCCCAGCGGCATGCGCCACACGCGCTCGCCTTCGGCCAGACCTGCGGCGGTGAGTTCGGCGGCGAGGTCATCGCTGTCGGTGAACATGCCCGCATGGTGATGGCCGAGCGAGACGATGATGGCACCCGTCAGTGTCGCCAGGTCGACGATGGCTTTCGGCTTGAAGTGTTCCTGCGCGTACCAGAGCACGTCGCACAGCACGAGGCGGCCTTCGGCGTCGGTGTTCTGCACCTCGATGGTCTGGCCGGAAGCAGAGTGGAGAATGTCGCCCGGGCGGATGGCGTTGCCGTCAGGCATGTTCTCGACGAGGCCGATCAGGCCCACCACGTTGACCTTCGCCTTGCGCTGCGCGAGGGCGCGCATCGTGCCGGTGACGGCCGCTGCGCCGCCCATGTCGCCGCGCATGTTCTCCATGTTCGGGCCCGGCTTCAGCGAGATGCCACCAGTGTCGAAGCAGACGCCCTTGCCCACGAGGATAACCGGATCGTCGCCCGGCTTGCCGCCGTTCCAGCGGATGATGCCGAGCTGGCTTTCCTTCACCGAGCCCTGGCCGACACCCAGCAGCGCGCCCATGCCGAGCCTGGCCATCTGCTTTTCGCCGAGGATTTCGACCTCGAGGCCGAGCGGGGCGAGTTCCTTGACCTTTGCGGCGAAGGATTCGGGGTAAAGGTCATTCGGCGGCAGGTTTACCAGGTCGCGCGCCAGGTAGGTGCCGTCCGTGGCTGCATCGATCGGTCCGAAGGCGGCCTTGGCGGCTTTCGGTTCGGTCGAAATGACGGTGAGGCCGGTGAGGCTCGGCTTCTGGTCGGGCTTCAGTTTGGTGAAATAGGTATCGAAACGATAGGCAGCAAGCTTGGCGCCCACTGCGATACGGGCCGCCGATTCGGCGTCGCCTGCCGTGATCGAGGCCGTCTTGAAGCCGCTGGAGCCGATGGCCTTGTAGAAACCGGCGCCAATCTTCTCGAGCGCGCGGGCATCGCGCTTCCTGGCCTTGCCGCCACCCATCAGGACCACGCGGCGGGCGTCCGAGCCCTTGGGAAGCACCACAATCGCCTGCTGGCCGGGCTTGCCATCGAACCGGCCCCCTTCCATCGCCTCGGACAGCAGGCCCCCGCTGGCCTTGTCCAGCGCCGCAGCGGCGGCGGGCAGCTTGTCGCCCTCATCGATGATAAAGCCCGCGATATCGGACCTGGCGCAG
>CALGEF010000198.1 GCA_937881755.1 uncultured Acidobacteriota bacterium | reverse complement strand
GACGGGCAGATCCTCGTGACGCCGGACATGCTGGGCCTGTTTGACTGGACGCCGAAGTTCGTGCGCCGGTATGCGAGCCTTAATGCGGCGATCACCGAAGCGGTGGAGGCTTATGCGGGCGATGTGCGGGCGCGCACCTTCCCGGGCAAGGCCGAGACCTACAGCCTGCGAAAACCTGAAGCCTAACAGCGCTGATCCGTTGCAGCCGCCCCGCGCGGCGTCTAGGTTCGCGCCGAATCCTCAAGATGCCGCCCGGAGCCCCGCTTGTCTGACATTTTTACCGAAGTCGATGAAAGCATGCGCCAGGCAAAACTGGCGACCTGGTGGGCGCGCTGGCGCCCGTTCGTTTATGGGGCCGTCGCGGTGCTGATCGGCGCCGTGGCCGTCAACGAGTTCGTCGTGCGCCCTCAGGCCGAAGCGGCGCAGGCCGCGCGGGCCCTGGAACTCGAGAATGCCGTGAAGGCGCTCGAGGAAGGCCAGTACGAAGAAGCGCAGGCGGCCTTCCAGGCCATCGTGGGCAGCGGGTCCAGGCTGGCGCCGCTGGCGGCGCATTACCTCGCGCGCACGCAGCTGGAGGGCGGCGGAGACGCCGAGGCGGCAGCGGCGACGCTGGCGTCGATCGGCGGCACCGAAGGGGGCCCTTATGAGCGGCTGGCGCTGCTTAAGGCGGCCTATTTCCGGGCGGATACGCTGACCATGCCGGAACTGGAAGCGACACTCGGCTCGCTGGTGACCGAGGATACGGCGCTCGGTGCAATGGCGCGGGAGCTGATCGCGGCGAAGGCCTATGCGATCGGCGACATTGCCCGGGCGCGGACAGAATACAGCCGGCTCAAATTTGACGCTGCCGCGCCGCAGGGCGTGGTGCAGCGGGCCGAGATTGCACTCGACGCCATTCCGGTCCTGCCGGACGGCGCGGGCGAAGTACCCCTGCCTACCGAGGCGCCCACAGATGCGGCCGCCGATGCGCCGCAGGAGACCGGCCAATGACATTTTCCCGTACTGCTGCTGCCATGACCCTGGTGTCACTGGCGGCGTTGAGCGCATGCATAAGCCTGCCGGGCTTCGGCAACGACAATAAAGAAGAACTGGCGGCAGAAGAGAAAGCCGGCCGCATCACGATGGTGCTCGACAGCGAGCAGATTGCGCCGAGCACGACCTTGACCGGCATTGCCGTCGAACTGCCGGAAGCCCGAACGGTTGCGTCGTGGACAGAAGCGGGCGGCAATCCGGCGAAGGCGCCCGGGCACGTGATCGCTGCGCCGAACCTCGACATCGCCTGGCGCCGGTCGATCGGCAAGGGCTCGTCCACGAAAAGCGCCCTGACGACCCCGCCGGTGACGGACGAAACGACAATCTACACGCTGGACTCGACCCAGACCGTGCGCGCCTCGCGCCTCGACAACGGCGCGCAGGTCTGGAGCGAGCGCCTCAAGGGCGTCTCAAAGCGCGACAAGAGCGCCATCGGCGGCGGACTTGCCGTGGCCGGCGACGTTCTGGTGGTGGCAAGCGGCTACGGCTATGTGACTGCCCTGGATGCCGCGACGGGCGCTGAGAAATGGCGCCGCGACCTCGGCGCGCCGATGACCGGCTCTCCGACGATCAATGATGGCCGGATTTTCGTGTCGTCCAACAATAACGAAGTCTACGCGATCAACCTCGCCGACGGCGCAACGATCTGGAGCGACCAGGCGATTTCGGAATCGGCCCGCGTGCTGGGCAGCCCGAGCGTCGCGGCGGTCGAGGACTTTATCATCGCGCCGTTCTCCTCAGGCGAAGTGATTGCCTACCTGGCTGCCAATGGCCGCCGGTTGTGGACGGACGCGCTGGCGCAGGCCGGACGGTTCACGCCGATCTCCGAGATCAACGATATCGGCTCGCGCCCGGTGCTTGGCGCCGGTCTCGTGTTCGCGTCCAGCCAGTCCGGCACCACGGCGGCGATCGATGGCCGCAGCGGCGCGCGTGTCTGGACGGCGGCGGTCGGATCGACCCGCGCGCCGGCGCTGGCCGGGCGGTTCCTGTTCGTGCTCGGCACCGAGAACCAGCTGGCCTGCCTCGATGCGGCGACCGGCGAAGCCTACTGGGTGGTGCAGCTGCGCCAGTTCCAGGACGAGAAGAAAAAGAAGAAGCGCCTCAGCTATTCGGCCCCGATCGTGGCCTCCGGCCGTGTGATCCTGGTCTCCTCGCGCGGCGAGCTGCAGGCCTTCTCCACGCAGGATGGCACGCAGACGGGCTCTTTGAAGCTGGGGGATACCGTGTATATCGAGCCGATTGCGGCGCAGGGGCGGCTGTTTGTCCTGACAGACGACGCCAGGCTGATCGCCATCGACTAGGGCCAGCGGGACTTTCCCCGGACGGCCCTCATTAACCAGAGGGGCCACGGCCTTGCCTTTGAAGCTCGCGATTGTCGGACGCCCTAACGTCGGCAAGTCCACCTTGTTCAACCGTCTGGTCGGCAAGAAGATCGCGCTGGTCGATGACCAGCCGGGGGTGACGCGTGACCGGAAGATGGCCGAAGGCCGGCTGGCGACGCTGCCGCTGCTTGTGATCGACACGGCCGGTTTCGACAATGTGCGCGATGACAGCCTTGAGGCCCGGATGCGGGCGCAGACCGAGGCGGCGATTGCCGAGGCGGACGTGGCGCTGTTCCTGATCGATGCGCGTGTCGGCGTGACGCCGGAGGACGAGACCTTCGCGATGCTGCTGCGCAAGGCGAACATGCCGGTCGTGCTGGCGGCCAACAAGGCCGAGGGCCGGCAGGGCGAGGCGGGGGTGATGGATGCGTTCAGCCTGGGCCTCGGCGAGCCGGTGGGCCTGTCGGCGGAACATGGCGAGGGCTTTGCCGAACTCTACGAGGCGATCCGCACCGTGCTGGGGCCGGAAGCGTTCGAGCGGGCGCTGGAAGAGGCCGAGCCGAACTATGCGGGCGGCGCCGGAGACGACATCCTCGAGAAGCTCGCGCACATCGACATCGAGGACGAGACCTTGTCCGACGACGAACTGGTGGCGGCGATCGAGGCGGCGGAAGTGGATACGCCGGAGGCCGAGCCTGAGACGCCGCGGCCGATACGCCTGGCGATTGTCGGGCGGCCGAACGCGGGCAAGTCCACGCTGATCAACCAGCTCCTGCAATCGGAGCGCCTGCTGACCGGACCGGAAGCCGGCATCACCCGCGATTCGATCACCATCGACTGGGAATGGGAAGGCCGGCAGATCCGGCTCGTCGATACCGCCGGGCTGCGCCGCAAGGCGCGCGTGCAGGAAAAGCTGGAGCGGATGTCGACGGCGGAGACCATCCGTTCACTGAAGTATGCCGATGTCGTCGCGCTGGTGATGGACGCGCATGATGCGCTGGAGAAGCAGGACCTGCAGATTGCCGACCTCGCGCTGCGCGAGGGCCGGGGACTGGTGCTGGTGATGTCGAAATGGGACTCGGTGCAGGACCAGGACGGCGCCGCGCGGCATATCCGCGACCTTGCCAACCGGCTGGTGCCGAATGGCGGGGGCGCGCCGGTCGTGTTCCTGTCGGGGCTGACGGGACGCCATGTCGACAAGCTGATGCCCGCAGTCGTGCAGGTCTACAAGGACTGGACCGCGAAGGTGAAGACCGGCGACCTCAACCGCTGGCTGCGCCATACGGTCGAGCATCATCCGCCGCCGAGCGTGCAGGGCAAGCGCATCAAGCCGCGCTACATGGCGCAGATGAAGGCGCGCCCGCCGACCTTCGTGTTGATTGCCTCACGCGGCGAGCAGATGCCGGAAGGCTACAAGCGCTACCTGATCAACGGCGTGCGCGAAGCGTTCGACATGCACGGCGTGCCGATCCGGCTGTTCGTGCGCCAGGGCAAGAACCCTTATGCCGGCAAGATCGGCCCGGGCGGCCCGCCGCGGTACAAGCGGCCGAAGGAGTAGGGGCATGTCTCAATCGCCGTTGATCGCGCGAGCGAGTCGTTCGCGCGTTATCGGTGTACGTGAAAGGCTGTGTTCTATGTGTTCGCGCCAGCGAGGTCCGCGAGAGAGGACGTCGGCATAGGCGTCTGCGAGGTCTCCGGGCCGGTCTTCGGACAGTGCGTAGATCAGGTATTCCGCCTGCAGAAGATCCTTCCTGGCCTTGAGGCTGTCAGGGCCGTCCTTGCGCCGGTCCGAGACGATCAGCTTGTGGATGGCGAACCGCTCCGGACGGGGAATGCGGATGAGTATGCCATTGCGGTAGACCGCCGCTGCCGGAATAGGATCGGCGATCAGGTAGTTCAGGAAGTGGAGCGACTGGGCGCTGACGCCGAGAGCCGGCAGGTCGCGCAGGCATTCAGCCTCCTCGAATGAGGGAGTCAGAAACCCGATCATCGTTTCGGTAGATGCCTGACGCCAGCGCCAGGTACGGTTGCGGTCGAGCGACGGGACAGGTGCAAAGTCGAAGGCATCGAACACTTCCTGAAGCGGCGGCGAAACGGAATCGCCGAGGGCCAGGGACAGGCGCTCGAAACTGGCGATATCGATATCGTTCGTCATCGCGGTCTGGTCGAGTGCGAGTCGCAGGCCCAGCTCGCCCTCATACAGGCGGAATGCCGTCGTTCCCACAAGCGTGCCGCCCAGGCGAAACACGCCGGTGCGCGAAATCGCAGACATGAGGCTGCCGGTGGCTCCCTCCATCCCGAGGAAGCGTTCGCTCCTCAGCAGGCGGACGATCCGTGAGCGCTCCTGGCGGCGGCTTGTGCGTTCGGCCTTCAGCGTCCCGAACTGTTCGAGCCGGGCCAGCAGTTCCGGTGTCTCCTCGCCGATGTAACTTTCATGGATGTCCGGCCCGATGCGGTAACGGTCATACCAATAGGTCTTGCCTTTAATTTGCCGGGCGGTGGGTGCGCCGCGCAGTTCGGTCAGCGCCTCGTCCAGCATCAGCGAAACCAGATCGTGATAGGCCGCTTGCGCAACCTGTGAATGCCTGCGGAATGTCATCTGTGTTCTCACGCGATCAGAGCCAGTGACCACACAAAAAATTTATTGTGTGGTAACGCTGTTGTCAATTACCACACAAAAGAAATTTTGTGTGGTAAAAAGGTTCGCAGGCGTTTGCCGCCATAGACCTGATCCTCACGGATGTCGCTGACTGTCAGCGCGTCTGTGTCGAACGCGAGCCCGTCCCCCGCGTCGAGTGAAAGGATTTCGGCAAAGATATCGCGGATCCGTTCTTCGTCTGACGCGCCGAACCCCAGGAAGTCGACATCGCGGGTGAAGCGGCCCGGATCTGATGTCCAGAGAGTGACAAGCATGCCCCCCTTCAGGAAGAACTGGTCGCGGTAGCCGGAGACTGACAGGCGCCAGACCAGCCGTTCCAGCCCGAATGCGACAAGCACGGTCTGGAAGTCGCGGCCGTCGGTCCGCGCGAGGTTGAGAAGTCGCTGGCGCACCGACGCCGCCATGTTCACAGGTGGTTTAGCCATTGGACGTCAGGGCTTCCAGATAGGGGGCTATGACCTTGCCAGCGCCGAACGCCATGGCGGCTTTCATGATCGCCGCTGGGCTCGCCTTCCTTTGCGCGAGTGCTGCCTTAAGGCTCTCGATGGCAACGGACCGGTCCACCAGCTTCGGATTCCTGAAGGAGTCGGCGAGGCTCTTGGGCACCGAATAGATCTGCACAGGCACGCCTTCGATCCGATGCGTTTCGATCCCTTCTGAAAAGTAGGGCTCACGCAGCCTCACCAGCCTGACGGGCGGGTAGGAAACCTTCGGCTCCCAGTCCTTTGCGCCGATCGCATACCAGACTTTGCGGGGGAGCTGATCAGTCAGGCCGTGAAAGGCGAGGGCTGAGACAAGGCAGATAACAGCCCTGGGAATCTGTTTGGCGACCTCGGCGAAGTTTGTATGGAGATCTCTGGCGGCCTC
>CALGEF010000197.1 GCA_937881755.1 uncultured Acidobacteriota bacterium | reverse complement strand
TGCGCCTGCCGGAGGATGTAACCTTCGACAAGCCGGGCAATCCGCTGGACCATCACCCGACCTGGAAACACGTAAACTGCCCGGCCTGCGGAAAACCGGCGCGGCGCGAGACCGACACGCTGGACACGTTCGTGGACAGCTCCTGGTACTATGCCCGCTTTGCCTCGATCCGCGATCCGGCGGAGCGTGCATACTGGCTGCCTGTGGATCAGTACATCGGCGGCGTGGAACATGCCGTGCTGCACCTTCTCTATTCCCGCGCCTTCGCGCGCGCGATGCGGGACGTCGGCGAACTGGACCTGCCGGTCGGGGAGCCGTTCGCGGGCCTCTTTACACAAGGCATGGTGACGCATGAGACCTACCGCGCAGCCGACGGCCGCTGGCTTGAGCCCGGGGCGGTCGAGAAACAGGATAGTCACTGGGTCGAGACGGCGACCGGTGAGCGCGTCGAAGCCGGCGCCATTGAGAAAATGTCAAAGTCGAAGAAGAATACCGTCGATCCGGACGGGATCGTTGCGACCTACGGCGCCGATGTCGCACGCTGGTTCATGTTGTCGGACTCGCCGCCCGAGCGGGATGTCGAATGGACCCAGTCCGGCGTCGAAGGCGCTGGCCGGTTTGCGCAGCGCATCTGGAGTCTGGCTGACAACCTGCCTGCGGCCCCCTACCCTGCCCCGGGTGAGGACGCCGCATCGCTGGACCTTCGCCGGGTGAGCCACCGGGCAGCGAAAGCCATCGACAAGGCCATCGACGAGTTCCGGTTCAATTCCGCGATCGCGACGATCTATGAATGGGTGAACGCATTGAAGAAGGCAGAAAGCTCCGGCGGCCTGCTGGGCGCCCGCGCCGAGGCCGTCTCCATGCTGGCGCGCTGCCTGACCCCGTTCATGCCGCACCTTGCCGAAAGCGCGTGGGAGCGGATCGGCGGGCAGGGCCTTGTGTCTGCCGCCGCCTGGCCGGAGGCCGACGACGCCCTTGTGACCGAAGATACCGTCACCCTCGCCGTGCAGGTGAACGGCAAGCGGCGCGGCGAAATCACCGTGGCCAGGGACCTCGGAAACGAGGCAGTGGAGGCGGCGGCGCGCGCCTTGCCGGAGGTTGCGGGCTTCATCACCGGCAGGGACGTGAAGAAAACCATTGTCGTGCCGGGACGCATCGTGAATATCGTTGTCGCATGAAACGCCTCATCGCCGCCCTGTTCCTCGCCGCCTCGGGCACGTCGCTCAGCGCCTGCGGATTCCAGCCGGTCTATGCGCCAGCGGACGGAAAGTACGCCGATGCCGGGCTGATTGAAGTCGAGGAAATCAGGGGCAGGCCGGGCCACATGCTGCGCCAGGCCCTGCTGCAGGAACTGGCGCTCGGCGTGCCGGGCCTGACAGAGCAGGTCACCCTCAGGGTCAACCTGGATGATCAGCTTTCGCGACTTGCCTTCCAGCCGGACGGGGCGGCCTCGCGCTCCAGCGTTCTGGCGACGGGCGTTTACGCCATGACGGGGGAGACCGTTTCGGTAACCGGCAGCGTGAATGTCGAGACCGGCTTTCTCGTACCCGACTCGCCGTTTGGTGATATCGCCGCGCAGACCAGCGCGTCCGACCGCGCCATGCGCATGCTCGCCAAACGGATCGCGGACGACATCCGCTTCAAGTTCGCGTCCGATTAATGCTGCTCAAAGGCAAGCAGGCGGAAACTTTCGCCCGGCGCCCCGGAGACGACATCTGGGCGGTGCTCGCCTTTTCCGACGATGAAGGTGTGGCTTCCGACGCGGCGCAGGCAGTGCTGTCGGCCTGGGGCGGCAAGGCCGGGCTCGAGGTGACCGTTCTGGACGATGATGCCATCCGCAAGGATCCCTCCGTCCTGTTTGATGCGCTCGAGGCGGTCTCGCTGCTCGGCGACAAGCGGGGGGTGCGGGTGCGCACCAGCGGCGACAAGATTGCAGCGCTGCTGATCGAGGCCATCGAGGCGGGAGACGCGGCGCCCGGGCGGTACGCCGCGAAGCTGGTGATCGAGACAGGCAGCCTTGCTGCAAAGTCGAAATTGCGCGGCGCGGCGGAGAAGGCGAAGCGCACCGCATGCCTTCAGCTTTTCGCGGAGGAAGCGGGCGACATCGGCGACAGGGTGCGTGCCGCCCTGATGGCAGAAGGCGCGGTGATGGACGATGAGGCGCTTGAGATGTTCTGCGCCGATCTTCCGGGGCACCGGGCAATAGCCAACACCGAGATCGAGAAGCTTGCGCTGTATGCGCGGGGACTTGGGCGGAGTGTGTCCGCGGCTGACGTCCGCGCTCTGACGGCCACGACCCTGCGTCAGGACATGAGCGGGGTTCTGATCGCTGCGCTCGAGGGCCGCCCGGCGGAGGCGCACACGGCGCTCGACCGGCTGACCGAGGCAGGTACGAGCCCGATCTCGATCCTGCGGTCGCTGCAGATGGAGACGCTCCGGATGCTGAGCGCGCATGAAAAGGTCTCGGCGGGCGATGCAAATGCGGGCCGCAGCCTGCGTCCTCCGGTCTGGGAGAAAGACTGGCCGGCCTTCCGCAAGCGGATGAATACCTGGACGCCGAGACGCCTGATGCGGATCATGGAGCGGATCCACGATGCCGAACGACAGGCCAAGACCGCCGGGGCGACGGCGGAACCAATCGTCCGTCTACTGATTAACGATCTGGCAAGGGTTGCCGAAGGGGCGCGCTGACTCAGAGCTTGCGCTTCGCCGTCAGGCGCTTGCAGACTTCGTCCAGCTGTTCGAGGTCGCGGTACTTGATCCGGATCTCACCCCCTTCCCGGCCATGGCGGATATCGACGACGAGGCCCAGCTCGCGGCTGATGTCCGCTTCGAGGGCCTCGGTATCGACGTCCTTTTCCATCACCGGCTTGAGCGGTATCGACCTGGTCTCGAGGGTCGCCTCACGCGACTCGCGGGCCTTGGCTTCGACTTCGCGGACGCTGAGGCCTTTTTCGATGGCGAGCTCGATGAGCGCTTCGGGGTTGGCGCAGCCGAGGGCCGCGCGGGCATGGCCGGCGCTGATGCGGCCTTCGCGGATATGGCGGCGTGCGCCTTCCGGAAGCTGGAGCAGGCGGAGCGTGTTGGTGATATGGGCGCGGCTCTTGCCGACGCTGGTGGCGAGGCTGTCCTGGGTGCGGCCGAAGCGTTTGATCAGCGCGTCATAGGCCTCCGCCTCGTCGACCGGATTGAGGTCGGCGCGCTGAACGTTCTCGATGATGCCGATCTCGAGGAGCGCAAGTTCGTCGACATCCTTGACCACGGCCGGAATGTGGGTGAGCCCCGCCATGCGCGCAGCGCGCCAACGGCGTTCGCCGGCGATAATCTGATACTTGCCCGCCTCTTTCGGATCGGGGCGCACCAGGATCGCCTGAAGGACGCCCTTGGTCTTCAGTGATTCCGAGAGCTCGCGCAATTCGCCATCATCGAAGCTGCGGCGCGGTTGGGCGGGGTTGCGGCGGATCAGGTCAAGCGCGATCTCGTTCGGTCGTTCCGCAGGCGGAACATCCGGGGCTGGAACAGTTGTACCGGGGGAGCGGACGCCCATGGCCTCGACTTCGCCGATCAGTGCCGAAAGCCCGCGCCCGAGCCGCGAAGCGCGGCGGCCGTCATCCTGGAGTTCGCCGCTCATGCCACCCTCGCCTTCTCGCGCTGCAAGACCTCCGATGCGAGACGGATGTACGCCTCGCTCCCCGGGCAGCGGTAATCATAAAGGAGCGCCGGCTTGCCGAAGGACGGCGCCTCGGAGAGGCGCACGTTGCGCGGGATCACGGTGTTGTAGACCTTGGAGCCGAAGAAGGAGCGCACTTCGTTGGCCACCTGGTCGGACAGCGAATTGCGCCGGTCATACATGGTCAGGACCACGCCCTGAATTTCCAGCATCGGGTTGAGACCCGAGCGGACAACCTCGACGGTGCGCAGGAGCTGCGACAGACCTTCGAGCGCCAGGAACTCGCACTGCAGTGGAACCAGCAGCGCATCGGCCGCCGTCATGGCGTTCATCGTCAGGGCCGACAGCGAAGGCGGGCAATCGATCAGGACATAATCATACTTCACGAGGTCGCCGGTCTCGGCGCGCGCGATATAGGTCTGCAGCGCTTCCTTGAGACGGTAGGACCGGTGGGCATCGCCCGCGAGTTCCGTCTCAACACCGGAAAGGTTCTCGTCGCCTGGAATGATATCGAGGCGAGGCACGATGGTGGAGAGGACGGCCTCCTCAAGCGGGATCCGGTCGACCACGAGGTCGTAGGACGTCTGGAGCCGCTCCGCCCGGGAAATGCCGAGACCGGTCGAGGCGTTACCCTGCGCATCGAAGTCAACGATCAGCACCCTGCGCCCGACTGCGGCGAGCGCGGTGCCAAGGTTGATCGATGTCGTGGTTTTACCGACACCGCCCTTCTGGTTTACGACAGCAAATATTCTAGGCCTGGCCATGGCGTCTCGCAGCCTCCCGCACAATCAAGATTACCCCGGACCCACCACTGCGACTTGGAATCGCTTGATAGGCGAAACTCCACCTTTGCTGGGCTGCCGTCAATTCTTCTTTCCAGCGCTCGCCCTTCGGGAAGACCCCTGTTGACCCTTTGCACAGCCAGGGCGCGGCATAATCGAGGAGCTCAGGGAGCGGAGCAAAAGCCCGCGCAGTGACGTAAGCAGCGGCGATCGGGGGCGCTGCCTCGACCCGGCCCTGGTGGACTTCGGCGGGCAAATCAGCGGCTTTGATGGCGGCACGAAGAAACGCACATTTCTTGCCGACGCTCTCGATCATCGTCACATGACCGGCCGGACGGGCCGCTGCGAGAATCAATCCGGGAAAGCCGGCGCCCGATCCAAGGTCGACTACGCGAGCCGTATCAGGGATCCGGTCGAGTAGCTGGACGGAGTCGCCGACATGCCGCGTCCAGATCTGCGGCCACTCTTTCGGACCAATCAGATTGCTCCGCGTCCGCCATTGGTCGAGCGTCTCAATAATGATGTCGAGCCTTGCCAATGTTTCACGTGAAACATCGTGGGCGGCCAGAAAAGCCGCGCGGTCGTTATTGTCTGTCATTTGTATGCCGCCCGGATTTACCCTGTTCGCCGGACGCGTTTCACGTGGCCGAGCAGTGCGGTCAAGGCCCCGGGTGTCACACCCTCAATCCGCGCCGCCTGGCCGAGGGTCAGCGGACGCACGGCCTTGAGCTTGGACCGGACCTCGTTCGACAGGCCGCCAATAGCATCATAGTCGAGGCCCTCGGGCAGCGTCAGGGACTCGTCACGCCGGAGCGCGGCCACGTCATCCGACTGCCGGTCAAGATACGCCGCATAGAGGGCCTCAATCTCGATCTGTGCGCCGACCGCGTCAGGAATCGATCCGAGCTCCGGCCAAACCACGCGGAGGTGCGCGAGCGTGATCTCTTTGTATGCAAGATACTCCCAGGCCGACCGGACCCGGCCGTCCTGATTGATCATCCATCCGGCTTTCACCGCGGCGGCCGGAGAAAGGGTCAAGGATCTGAGTTTCGCCCGGGCCTCATCCAGCGCCAGATGTTTCACGTGAAACATTGCGGCGCGCTCCGGACCCACGCATTCGGCGTCAAGTCCGCGCGGCGTCAGGCGCTGGTCGGCATTGTCGGCGCGCAGCGCGAGGCGGTATTCGGCCCGCGAAGTGAACATGCGATAGGGCTCGGTGACGCCCCGGGTCACGAGGTCGTCAATCAGGACCCCGATATAGGCCTCGGCCCGGTCGAAGATGACCGGGTCTTTTCCGGCCGCGGCGCGGGCGGCGTTGAGCCCCGCCATCAGGCCCTGCGCGCCGGCCTCCTCATATCCGGTCGTGCCGTTGATCTGGCCCGCAAGATAGAGGCCGGTGAGCGCCTTGACTTCGAGCGCCGGCGAAAGCGCTCGCGGGTCGACGTAGTCATACTCGATGGCATAGGCGTGCTGGAGGATGACGACATCCTCCAGACCCGGGATCGTCCGGATGAACTGGTCCTGGATCTCTTCCGGCAGAGAGGTCGAGATACCATTCGGGTACACGGTGTGGTCGTCCAGGCCCTCCGGCTCGAGGAAGATCTGATGACGATCGCGGTCGGCGAACCGGTGGACCTTGTCTTCGATCGAGGGGCAATAGCGGGGACCGCGTCCGGCAATCGCGCCGGAATAGACCGCCGACTGGTTGAGGTTCGCATCGATGATCGCGTGGGTCTCGGGCGTGGTCCAGGTAATGCCGCAGGCGACCTGGGGCACATCGATCCGGGTGGTCAGGAAGCTGAACGGGATTGGCTGGACATCCGCCGGCTGCATCTCGAGCCTGTCCCAATGGATCGTCCGGCCATCAAGGCGGGCGGGGGTTCCCGTCTTGAGCCGCCCCATCGGCAAGCCGAGCGCGTAGAGCCGGTCAGACAATCCGATGGCCGGCGCTTCGCCCACCCGGCCGGCCGGTATCCGCTTGGCGCCGATATGGATGACGCCCTTCAGGAAGGTGCCGGTCGTGATCACGACCCTGGCCGCGCGGTAAACGGTTCCAGTGAGTCCGGTGATCCCGGCGACCTGTCCGTCCTCGACGATCAGGTCTTCGGCGCCGTCCTCGATGATCGTCAGGTTCGGGTACGCGCCGAGTTCGGCTTGCATCGCTTCGCGGTAGAGCTTCCGGTCGATCTGCGCACGGGGGCCCCAGACGGCCGGACCCTTCGACCGGTTGAGCATCCGGAACTGGATACCGGCCTTGTCGGCCATGCGTCCCATGACGCCGTCGAGGGCATCGATCTCGCGGACGAGGTGGCCTTTGCCGAGACCGCCAATGGCCGGGTTGCAACTCATCTCGCCGATGGTCGACCGCTTGTGGGTGACGAGCGCGGTGCGTGCGCCGAAGCGGGCAGAGGCCGCCGCAGCTTCGCAGCCGGCATGGCCGCCGCCGATCACGATCACATCAAAGTCGGCCGCATGCGGCATTAACCATCTCTTAAGCAGGGGCTGTGGCCGGGTATATAACGCCGGGGGAGGGGATTCCCTAGAGCCTATTTCCCGATGCAGAAGCGGGAGAAGACGGCGCCGAGAACATCCTCGACCCCGATCTCGCCGATGATCGCCTGCATCTCGCGGATGACCAGGCGGAGGTCTTCGGCGACCAGTTCGAAGCCGAAGTCATGGTCAATTGCCGTCCGGGCAGAAGCGAGGGCGGCGAGGCCGCGGGTGAGCTTCTCACGGTGACGGGCGCGGGTGATGACCGGGGATTCGACCGATCCCGCCAGCGCCGCGATACGCGCGCCGAGACCGGCTTCCAGCGTATCGATCCCGGCGCCGTCCTTCGCACATATAATAAAGTCAGATGCGGGCATCGTGCCGGTGCCAGCGAGGTCCACCTTGTTCACCACGATTATCCCCTTCGGCGGCGGGAAGGGGAGGGGAGGGGGGGCTTCCGGATCGGACGCGTCGATCAGGAGGAGGCAGAGGTCGGCATCCTCCGCCGTCATCCTCGCCCGCCGGATTCCTTCCGCCTCAATCTCGTCTTCGGTTTCGCGCAGTCCTGCCGTGTCCGCGATCCAGACGACCTGGCCGCCGAGCACCCGGCGGATCTCGATCACGTCGCGGGTAGTTCCTGGCCGTGCCGTAACGATAGCCGCCTCACGTCCGGCCAGCCGGTTGAGGAGCGTAGACTTGCCGGCATTCGGCGCGCCGATGATCGCGACCCGGAATCCATCCCGGATGCGTTCGCCGATCCCGCCATCCCCGAGAGCCGCTTCTATATCTTTGATTAACCCGGCCACCCGGTTCCGGACAGGTTCAGCAACGTCCGAAGACACATCCCCCTCATCCGGAAAGTCGATCAAGACCTCCACCAGAGCGAGAAGCCCCATCAACTCGTCCCGCCAGCCGGAATAGGTCGCGGAAAGCGCGCCGGACAGCTGGCGTAGAGCCTGGCCCTTCTGCGCAAGCGTCTCGGCTTCGATCAGATCCGCCACGCCTTCGGCCTGGGTCAGGTTCAGTTTTCCGGCCTCGAAGGCGCGGCGGGTGAACTCTCCTGGCTCGGCGAGCCGGACATCCGACATGGCAGTCAGCGCGGCGAGCGCATGGGTGATGACCGCTGGTCCCCCATGCAGGAAGAGCTCGAGCGTATCTTCGCCGGTGTACGAGCTGGGGGCAGGGGAGAAGAGGGCAATGCCTTCATCGACCAGGTTGCCGTCCCGGTCGCTCAGCCTTGTGAGGGTTCCGCGCCGGGCCGCAGGCAAACCGCCCGACAACAAGACCGCGCCGATTTCGCAGACGGACGGACCCGAAATCCGGACAACCGCGATCGCCGAAGGCGGCGCGCCCGAGGCGAGGGCGCAGATAGTGTCGCGCGTGCCCATCGGCAGGCGCCTCCCGTCAGTTCTTCATCGCTTCGAAAAACTCGTCGTTGGTCTTCGTCTGGCGCAGCTTGTCGATCAGGAAGTCGATCGCGTCCGAGGTTCCCATCGGGCCGAGGATGCGGCGCAGGATGTATATCTTCGACAGCTGGTCCTGCGGCGTGATGAGTTCTTCTTTACGTGTGCCGGACTTCATGATGTCGAGCGCAGGGAAGGTGCGCTTGTCGGCGATCTTCCGGTCAAGGACGATCTCGGAGTTACCTGTGCCCTTGAACTCTTCGAAGATAACCTCGTCCATACGCGAGCCGGTATCGATGAGGGCAGTGGCGACAATCGTCAGTGATCCGCCATTTTCGACATTCCGCGCCGCGCCGAAGAAGCGCTTCGGGCGTTGCAGCGCGTTGGCATCCACACCGCCGGTCAGCACCTTGCCGGAGGAGGGGACGGTCGTGTTGTAGGCGCGGCCGAGACGCGTGATCGAGTCGAGCAGGATGACGACATCGCGCTTGTGCTCGACGAGCCGTTTGGCTTTCTCGATCACCATTTCGGCCACCTGGACGTGGCGTGTCGCGGGCTCGTCAAAGGTCGAAGCGATGACTTCGCCCTTCACGGTGCGGCGCATGTCGGTCACTTCTTCCGGGCGCTCGTCGATCAGCAGGACGATCAGGTAGCACTCCGGATGGTTCTCTTCGATGGCCGACGCGATGTTCTGCATCAGCACCGTTTTACCGGTCCGGGGCGGGGCGACGATCAGGGCGCGCTGGCCCTTGCCGATCGGGGCCACGATATCGATGACCCGGCCGGAACGATCCTTCTTGGTCGGATCGCGGCTCTCCATTTTCAGGCGGCGATCCGGATAGAGCGGCGTAAGGTTGTCGAAGTGGACTTTCTTGTTGGCCTTGTCCGGGTCTTCAAAATTGATCCGGCTGACATCGGTCAGGGCGAAGTAGCGCTCTGAATCCTGCGGCGCGATGATCGGCCCTTCGACCGTGTCACCCGTGCGGATGTTCGCTTTCTTGAGGACTTCGGGGCTGACATAGATGTCGTCCGGACCCGGCAGGTAGTTCGATTCCGGCGAGCGCAGGAAGCCGAAGCCGTCGACCAGAACCTCGAGCACGCCCTGGCCTGTGATCTCGACTTCGCTGTCTGCCAGCTCCTTCAGGATCGCGAACAGCATGTCCTGGGTTCGCATTGAGGATGCATTCTCTACTTCAAGCTCCTCGGCGTAGAGCAGCAGTTCCTCAGGCGACTTCGCCTTGAGTTCGCGCAAAGTTACACTGGTGAGGTTGTCGAGCATCGAGGAAGCCATTCGGAGCGGTCCGGGTTTTGGATCTAGCGAGGGGGTGCCGGTCAGGTGAAATCGGGGGGCGCCGCAAGGACTGCGCGCACCGGCATGCGTCTCTCATCGCCAATTTGTCCGGAAACGTCAAGCCGGAAAGGATCCGCGGTCAGAATGGCCGGACGATGACCATGATCACGACGCCGATCATCAGGATGAAGGGCACCTCATTGAGCATCCGCAGGGTTTTCGCCTCGACGGTGCCGCTGACCCCATCCACCTTCTTGCCCAGCACCATGAAATAGGCGTGGACCGCCGTGATCACGGCTACCAACGCCAGTTTCACATGCATCCAGCCCTGCGAGAGCAAATCTGGGTTCAGCACAAGCATCCAGATACCGAATCCCCAGACCAGAAGGAGGCTCGGCGTGAGAATGATCCGCTTAAGGCGCGCGGAGGCATCTTTCATCGTCTCGAACAGCGGTTCGCCCGGCCGGCTGGAGAGCTGATGGATCTTGTAGCGCGGAAAAATGAGCAGTCCGGCCATCAGGGCAATCACGAAGATGATGTGGGCAGACTTTACCCAAAGATAGATGTCCATTCCGGCCCCTCAGAGTGCCTGCTCAACAACGCGCTCACCTGCCTTTTGCTGTGTGACGGCATGCGGACATCCCGTCCAGTCCGACGGGCAAAGCCGGCCGCCTGCGCAGGACCGGATTTCGCCCTTCATGCCCAGGGCTGCCACGGTTTCATCGGCCAGGGTCCGGATAAATCCTGCATGCGTCCCCAGCGCTTCGACGCGGGTGTAGCTCGCCGCCCCGTCAGCTTCAGCGACAAGCCGGTATTCTTCACCCAGCTCGACCAGCGTTTCGATGTGCTCCGAGACGAACGCGATCGGTGCGATCAGGATGTGTTTCTTCGCCTTTGCCGCGCGCTCGACTTCTGCTTCCGTCGCAGGACCAATCCATTTCAGCGGCCCGACGCGCGACTGGTAACAGGGGATAACTTCCCAATGAGCGGGTACCCGGCCCGCGATCATCTCGGCGAGTGCCTCGCACTGCCACTGGTAGGGATCGCCCTCACGGACCACCTGTTCCGGCAAGCCATGCGCCGACAGGAGCAAGGTCACCTGCTCCGGTTCGCCCGCGCGCCGGTGGCCGTCCATGATCCGGTCTACATGCGCCGCGACGAAGTTTTCATCGAACGGATAGCAGCAGACCGTCTTCGCCTGACCCTTGAACGCAGCCTTCCAGGCCGTGAGGGACGAACCCGTCGTGGTCGTCGAGAATTGCGGATAGAGCGGCAGCAGGACCACGTCGTCCGCGCCCCAGCGCTTCACGTCGGCGGCAGCTTCTTCTGTGAACGGGTGCCAGTAGCGCATCGCAATAAAGCATTTGACGTCGTTACCGGGTAGGGTTTTTGCCAGCTCGGCTTCCAGCGCCCGGGCCTGAAGCTCGGTTTCGCGGAGCAGGGGGGAGCCCCCGCCAGCGTCCATCATGGCATAGTTTTTGATCACCGCAGGCGCACGCGTGCGTGAGATCAACCGAGCCAGCAGCCAGCGGATCGGCAGCGGCGCCCGGATGATCGCGGGATCGCGGAACAGGTTTTTGAGGAACGGCTGCACCGACGCGGGTTTATCCGGACCGCCGAGATTGAATAATACAACGGCGATCTTTCGGCCCATCGGCAGGCTTATCCTTTTCGAATCCGGGCCAGAACGCGCTCGACGTTCGCAATTGGGGTTTCAGGACGAACCCCGTGCCCGAGATTGAAGATATGGGGCCGGCCGCGATAGGCGTCCAGAAGCTGGTCCACCCGTGCGTCAAGACGCGCACCTCCCTCAATCAGCAGCAGGGGATCGAGATGGCCCTGAACCGGGAAATTCGGGGGCAGGGTGCTGTTGATGAACTTCGGCAGGGCAGCGGTATCGAGACCAACACCCGTCACGCCTGTTGCTGCCACATAGTCAGGTACCATCACCCCCGCCCCGCGCGGAAAACCGATGATCGGTACGGTCACTCCCATGCCGCGCAGCCGCGCCACCAGTTTCCTGGTCGGCGCAATAATGACTTCCTCGAAGATGTTGTCCGGCAGGCCCTCCGCCCAGCTGTCGAACAGCATCAGCGCTTCAGCGCCTGCCTCAACTTGCCTGGCAAGGTAATGCGCGGTTGCCTCGCCTACGAGATCCATTGCCGCCGCCAGGTCTGCCGGCCGGCCATGTGCCCAGCGCCAGGCCATGGACTTGTCCGTCTTGCCCCGGCCTTCAACCGCATACAGCGTCACCGTCCACGGCGACCCTGCAAAGCCGATCAGCGCGCAGGAGGGCGGCAGGGCGGCCTTGACCCGCGAAACCGTTTCATAAACCGGAGAAAGCTTGTCGGCAGCCGCTTGCGGTTTGACCCGTTCGAGGTCTGCCGGACCGCTGATAACTTCGACCAGCGGGCCCTCGCCCTTTTCGAAGGCGACATTCAGACCCATCGCATCCAGGATCAGCAGGATATCGGCGAAGAGGATCGCAGCATCCATGCCATACCGGCGAACCGGCTGAAGGGTTGCCTCAGCCGCCAGGGAGGGCGTGTAGCAAAAGTCCAGAAAGTCACGGGCCCGTGAGCGGGTTTCGAGATATTCCGGAAGGTGGCGGCCAGCCTGGCGCATCATCCAGACGGGGGGAGGCGAAACCGCCTGGCCTGAAAGCACATCCAGAAATTTTTTCCCGCCGATGGCTGTCATTATCCTTCCCCTTTTCATCTCATTTCAAACGAGCCCGCCAGGGCGCTTATAATTATGTAGCTGCAGATAGGTTGGAGAGCCTCGTTTCAACGGTTTTGTCC
>CALGEF010000196.1 GCA_937881755.1 uncultured Acidobacteriota bacterium | reverse complement strand
ATGCTGAGCAGCAAGAGCGCCGACGACCTCTCCGCCGACCTCGGCGTCACCGTCTCCGAGATCGGCTCGACCCTGCAGACCATGCTCGGCTCGCGCCGGGTGACGACCTATATAGATCAGGGCGAGGAATATGACGTCATCCTTGAAGGCCTGCGCTCGGAACAGTCGACGCCCAACGATGTCCAGAACATCTATGTCCGCTCGACCCGCTCCGGCGAACTCGTCCCGCTCGCCAGCGTGGTGACAATCACCCCTTTCGCTGACAGCCCGACGCTCAACCGCTACAACCGCGTCCGCGCCATTACCATCGACGCCAACCTCGCCCCCGGCGTAAACCTCGGTGAAGCGCTCGACGGCATGGAACGCGTCGCCCGCGACGTGCTGCCACAGGAAGCCACAATCGATTTCAAAGGCCAGTCGCTCGAGTTTCGCTCTTCCGGCGCCTCGATCCTCTTCGTCTTCGGCCTCGGCCTCCTGATCGTTTTCCTCGTGCTCGCCGCCCAGTTCGAAAGCTGGGTCCACCCGCTGGTGATCATCCTGGCCGTCCCGGCCACGCTTGCCGGCGGCATGTTCGGTCTCTGGCTGACCGGCCAGACACTGAACATCTACACCCAGATCGGCCTCATCATGCTGATCGGCCTCGCGGCCAAGAACGGCATCCTCGTCGTCGAGTTTGCCAACCAGCTGCGCGACGAGGGCAAGGATTTCGACACCGCCCTCAAGGAGGCCTCGCTCGCCCGCCTGCGTCCGATCCTGATGACGGGTCTCACCACTGCCGTCGGCGCTATGCCGCTGATCTTCACCCACGGCGCCGGGGCCGAAACGCGCATGGCCATCGGCATTGTTGTCTTCTTCGGCGCCATTGCCTCGGTCACCGTGGCCCTTCTGGTCGTGCCCGCAGCCTACAGCCTGCTCGCCCGCCGCACCGGCTCGCCCGGCGACGTCGCCCGCAAGCTCGAGGCCGAATCCCAAGCCCTCACCCAGCCCGCCGAATAGCGGCGCGGCCCGATTGAAGGTTACCCGGACCGGCATGACGCTTGAAAGGCGCGCAGACGCTCCGCATAGAGTTGGGCGATAAAATAGGCTGAGGAAACGGCTGGCCCTGTCATGAACCTGTTCTTCCGATTCCTGCGCGTCTTCCTGCCCGCCTTCTTTTCGAAGGTGAAAACCGGCCTGCTCGACCTGCACATCGTCCGCTCGGCCGTCTGGCTCGGCGACCAGGACCCCATGGGCCACATGACCAATTCGCGCTATTCCTCCTTCACCGATCTCGGAACGATGAACTTCATGGGCCGCACCGGCGCCCTGAAAACCTACCGCAAGCGCGGCTGGATCCCGATCGTCCAATACGAGTCGTTCAACTACATCCGCATGCTGCGCTATCCGCAGAAGTTCGAACTGCAGACCCGTCTCGCCGGATGGGAGGACTGTTTCATCTGCTTCGAACACAAGTTCGTCGCGAAGGATCAGATCTGCGCCACCAGCCGCATGGTCGCCCGCCTCTACGGCCGCAGGAAAGCCAAGATCACCGCCGAAATGGCGATGGAAGCCCTTGGCGTGAAGTACGACAGCCCACCGCTCGACGAGCACTACCGCCGCGTCATCGCCGAACTGAAGGCGCGCGGATGAGCGCGCCTCTGCCCCTGATCATCGACTGCGACCCCGGCATCGATGATGCCGTCATGCTGATGATCGCCCTCATGAGCCCGAAGCTCGACGTACAGGCGATCACCACTGTCGCCGGTAACGTACCGCTGCGCCTGACCAGCCGCAATGCAAGGATGATCTGTGAACGGATGGGCCGCTCCGACCTCCCCGTCTACGCCGGCTGCCCGCGCCCGATGCTGCGCAAGCCCGTTACCGCCGAAGACTTCCACGGCGAGTCCGGCATCGAAGGCATAGAGATCTTCGCACCCAAAGCCCCCCTCGCGCCCGGGCACGGCGTCACCGAACTGATCGGGCGCCTCTCAGCGGCTGCGCCTGCGGGCCAGACCGTGATTCTCTCAGGCCCGATGACCAATCTCGCCGCCGCCCTCGTGATGGCGCCGGAGATCGCCGCCGGGATCAGCCATCTCGTCGTCATGGCCGGCGGCGACGAGACCGGCGGCAACATCACGCCGTTCGCCGAGTTCAACGTCTTCGCCGATCCCAACGCCGCCGCCATCGTCTTCGATGCTGGCATTCGCACCACCGTGCTCAGCCTCGATGTCACGCATACCGTGCGATCCGGGCCCGAGCGGGTCGCGGGCCTGCGCAGGATCCCCGGGCCCGGGGCAAAAATGATGGCGGACCTGCTGGCGGCAGGCAACAAGCTGGAAGCGCGCTGGAAGAACGGTCAGATGGCGCCGATGCATGATCCGTCCACGGCGGTCTACCTGCTCGCCCCGGAGATCTTCGAGGTGAAGCCCTGCCGCGTCAGCATCGTCACACGCCCCGGCGCTGAGTTTGGCCGCACCCGGGTGAAAGACACCAGACGCGGCCCCCATGCCTGGGTCACTGCCGCCGATGCTGATGCCTTCTTCGGCGTCATCGAAGGCCTGCTGAAAGCCCGCGCATGATCACCGTCGTCGGTTCTGTCAATCTCGATCTCGTCGCCTCCGGCGCGCCGCTTCCGCATCCGGGCGAAACCGTCACCGGGGCCCGCCTCGCGCGCTATCCAGGCGGCAAGGGCGCCAACCAGGCGCTCGCCGCCGCCCGCCTCGGCCACCAGGTCCGCCTCATCGCTGCCGTCGGAAATGACGACATGGCCGAAGAAGCACTGAAGCTTCTGCGCGCGGGCGGTGTGGACCTCTCCGCTACGTATTTCCTGAACGGCGAGACGACCGGCGTTGCCCTGATTGCTGTCTCCCCCGAGGGCGAGAATCTCATCGTGGTCTGTCCGGGGGCAAACAATGCGCTCTCTGCCCGCGACGTGCAGGAAGAAACAATCGGGCACATGCTCGGCGTGCTCGAAGTCCCCATCCCCGCCCTGCTCGCCGCCGCCAAACGCGCCACCGGCTTCGTCGCCCTGAACCTCGCGCCCGCGCTGCCGGTGCCGGATGAACTGCTGGCAGAGGCAGACCTCCTCGTCGTCAACCAAACCGAGGCCGCCTTCTACGGCGCGTCCATCCATGGCTCTGGCCGCCTGGTCGCCATCTCGCTCGGAAGCGACGGCGCCGAGCTCTGGAAAGGCGGCATACGGATCGCCTCGGCCCGGCCGCCGCAGGTCCGCGTCGTCGACACCGTCGGCGCCGGTGATACCTTCTTCGCCGCCCTTTCCTGCGCCCTGATCAAAGGCATGGACGACCAGGCTGCGCTCACTTTTGCAGTTGCCGCCGGCGCCGCTACCTGCACCAAATCCGGCGCACAGCCGAGCCTGCCCACCCGCGCCGAAGTCGAGGCCCTGCTGAAAGCCCAGCCGCAGAGACCTGCGTAAAACCCGGGCCTCTGCCACCTGGGTGCCCGGTTTGGCTGGTCGTCAAAAGCTGGTTTCCGGGCAAGGTTGCGCATCCGGATGCCAGCGCGCGCGGTCAAAGGCGCGGAAACGCCCCCGCCCGGCTCAGCGCCGACGATACGCCGTGTCCCAGTGCACCCTCCAGCCAGCGCGCCGTCCCGATCATCCGCTCAAGGTCAATCCCCGTCTCAAAGCCCGCCCGGTGCAGCATCCAGATGACATCCTCGGTCGCCACATTACCCGTAGCGCCCGGCGCAAACGGGCAGCCGCCGATCCCGCCGCAGCTGGCATCGATCACATCGACGCCGGCCTCGACCGCCGCAAACACATTGGCGAGGCCCGCCCCGCGCGTGTCGTGGAAATGCAGCCGCAGAGACACGTCAGGCGCTTCCATCCGTACGCGCTCAATCCGCTGGCACACGTCCCAGGGCGTCGCTGCACCGATCGTGTCGCCCAGTGCGAGCTCTGCAATCCCCGCCCGCTGCGCCTGCGCGGCGAGATTGCCGACCACGCCGATATCCACCTCCCCGTCATAGGGATCGCCAAACGCCACCGAAATCGTCGCTGATAGCGGCAACCCTGCCTCGTGCACCAGCGGCGCACATTTCGCCAGCATGTCGGCGCTCTCCTGCGGGCTCATGCCCTGGTTGCGGCGTCCGAACCCCTCGCCCGCCACCAGTACGAAATTGATCTCGTCCGCCTTCGCCTCGATCGCCCGGCGCACCCCCGTCTCATTGAGGGCCAGCGCGATATGCTTCGTCCGACCGTTCCGCTTCAGCGCGGCAAACACCGCCGGCGAGTCCGCCATCTTCGGCACCGCCCTGGGCGAGACGAAACTGCCGGACTCCATCCGCGTCACCCCCGCCGCCTCCAGCCGCGCGATGAACTCCAGCTTCTGGTCAACACTCAGGTTCGCCGGGTCATTCTGCAACCCGTCGCGGGGCCCGACCTCGACGATATGGATCTTGCGTCCCATGATCATTTACCTGTGAAGGCCGGCGCGCGACGCTCAACGAAACTCGCCACGCCCTCCTTGAAGTCATGCGCCGCGAAGCTCGCCTCCATCTCTGCATCCGCCACCGCGAGGGACTCGCCAAAGGACTGGAAATAGCTCTCGCGAATCTGCCGCTTCATGATCGCCACCGAGCGCGGCGAGACCTGAGTCGCCAGATGCTGCGCCACCTCGCCGACATGCGCCATCAGCTCCGCTCCGGGGTGCGCGCGGTTGACGAGGCCAAGGCGCTCGGCCTCCACGCCGTCAAACTTGCGCGCGGTGAATAGCAGATCCAGCGCATTCGCCTCGCCGACCAGGCGCGGCAGCTGCCAGGCGATGCCGTGCTCGGCAATCAACCCGCGCTGAGCGAACGCTGTTGTGAACTTCGCATCGGCCGCAGCGTATCGCAGGTCCGCAAAGAGCGTCAGGATAAGGCCAATGCCCGCACACGGACCATTGATCGCTGCGATGATCGGCTTCGGGCAAGCGAACATATGACCGAACCGGCCCGGAAAGGTTTGCTCAAGAGCTGACGGCCCAGGCCGCTTCACTTCCGGACGGCTCGCCTGGTAATTCTCGCCGCCGCCCGCCTGGATCGACTGCAGTCCGTTCATGTCGGCCCCTGCGCAAAAACCGCGCCCGGCGCCGGTGATCACGATGCAGCGCGCCGCCTCGTCCGCCCCGCCGGCGCGGATCGCGGTCTCCACTTCGGTCTGCATCAGGCCGGTCCAAGCATTCAGCCGCTCCGGCCGGTTCAGCGTGATCGTCAGCACGCCGCCTGCTATGTGCGTGAGAATTTCCCTGTAGTCGGTCATCTGGAGGCTCCCTTGATTATGTATCGCCCGAGTGTAGCCCCGATCCGCGCCGGATGTCAGCCTGTCCCGGCGCCCGCTTGACTCTGCCCCGCGCCGCCCCCTACGCCTCGGGTCATGACCGACTATCCGCCTCCCCTTGCCGGCAGCGCCCAGGACGAAACACGCGAGCTGCGCCCGAAATTCGATAACAGCGGCCTCGTCGCCGCCATCGCGCAGGATGCGGAGACCGGCGAAGTGCTGATGCTCGCCTGGATGAACGCCGAGGCGCTGGCCCGCACGCTGGAGACGAGGCGCGCCACCTACTGGTCCCGTTCGCGCGGCGAAATCTGGGTGAAGGGCGAGACCTCCGGCCACACGCAGGACGTCATCGAAGTCCGGGTCGACTGCGACCAGGACGCCGTCCTCCTGAAAGTGCGCCAGACCGGCGGCGCCTGCCATACAGGCCGGGAGAGCTGCTTCTACCGGATCGCGGACGCCTCAGGCCTCATACTGGCGGGCGCGGGCGAAGCAGGCTAGCCTCCGTTCAACTCGAAACGTCCTGAAGGAAACCGCCATGCGCCTCGTCCTCCTGCTGACTTGCGCCGCAAGCGCCCTGCTCCTCGCCGCCTGCGCGCCCGAGACGCCCGCGGCGGTTGAGGCCGTCGCCGAACCGGTGGCTGAAGCCCCCGCGGGAAAACCGCTACACGTCGCCGTGCTCGATTGCGGCACGATCGCGATCTCCAATCTCGATGCCTTCTCCTCCTCCGGCGACTATGCCGGACAGGCCGACGAGTTCACCAACACCTGCTACCTCGTCCATCACCCGAACGGCATCCTGCTCTGGGATCTCGGCGTGCCGGGCATCCTGAAGGAAGCCGGCCCGGTGGTGCAGGACATTTTCACGGTGTCGCTCAACGCCACGATCACCGACCAGCTGACGGAGCACGGCCTGACCCCGGCGAACATCACCTATGTCGCTATCTCGCACAGCCATTTCGATCATATCGGACAGGCCGACCAGGTGCAGGGCGCCACCTGGCTTGTCCATCAGGCCGAACTCGATACCATGATCCCGCCGGACGGCTCCGTTCCGCAAACAACCGCTGACCAGATAGCACTGTTCAATGCGTTCAAGAGCATGAAGCGTGAAGCCTTTGCCGGCGAAAAGGACGTGTTCGGCGATGGCTCGGTCGTGATTTTCGAGACGCCGGGCCACACGCCGGGGCACACTTCGCTGCAGCTGAAGATGCCGGAATCCGGCCCCATACTGCTGACCGGCGACCTCTATCACCGCAGCGAAAGCCGCGCGCTGAACCGCGTGCCGCGCTTCAATTTCGATGAAGAGCAGACGATGGCCTCCATGGCCGCTTTCGAAGCCCGCGCCGCAGACCTCGGCGCCAGGGTGATCATCCAACACGAGCCGGCGGACGTGACCCCGCTCGGCGGCATGATCCGCTAGGGCAGAGGCGCTTCGGAAACGGGGCGCAAGACGATCTGGCCTGCGCGCCGGGCAGCCGCGACCTCAGCCCGGAACTCGCCTTCGACGCTGGCCGTGATGCCGGACTTGGCGAGTTCGGCTGCCACCGCCGAAGCGCGGCGATGGCCGGGCGCGGTCTCGTTGAACGCCTGCGCAGCGCCGGCCGTGGGCAGGTAGGCAACGACCTCCACCTGCGCCGCGCCCCAGCGCGTCAACACCCAGGCAAGATCATCCACAAGCGCCGCCTGAGCGGGCGTCAGCGCCTCTGCATCAGCAGCGAACTCAATCGCCGGAAGCTCCGTCCTCGGAGGATGCACTTCCATGGCCCAGTCGGGGAAGTTGCGCGCCAGCCCCTCCTCCAGCCGCCGGAACGCGGTAAGGCCGACGCCCTCGGTCGGCGCCGCGGAGAAGACCGCGCGGCGGGCGACCGTGTCGATTTCGGCCGAGGCCAGCGCATACGGGAAAGCCGCGCGGATTTCCCGCTCCAACCGGCGCTCCACGGCAAGCGATTCGAGCTGCGCTATCTGCGCCCGCATCGGCGCACCGAAAGACGATTCGGCGACCGCCGCCAGGCGCGCCGATTCCGAGCCCATGTCCGTATCGATGACCACCTGGTCGATCACCACATTCACCGCGCGCCCGAACCGTTCAGAGAGATAGGCCGACAAGGCCGCCTCCGCACCGGGCACCCGCTGCGGCGTCAGCACCGTGGCGCGCACCTTGATCCGGTCCGGCCCGGCCCGCGGAAAGGTAACGTCGAAATCGGTCACCCGCGCATCAGCGTCCGCGAACGGCTCGGTCAGCGCACCTCCTGCCACATCGCGCACCCGCGCCTCGTAGGCGATGTCGCGCAGCGAAAGGCCGAGCGGAATGGAGAGGGCGACAAACACGCTGATGATCAGCGCATTCTGCCAGCGCGCATGCCGCGGGCTGTGACGCTCCCCGAACCCGTAGAAGCGCGCCAGCACCGTCACCGACAGCGCGATCGCCAGAAGATTGGTCATGAACAGGAAGAATGCGCCGCCGGCGATCTCGAAATGGCCGGACGCCAGGCCAAAACCGGTCACCGCGAGCGGCGGCATCAGCGCGGTGGCAATCGCCACGCCGACAATCGTCTCGCCCTTGCGATGGATGGCGGCGTAACCGCCGGCAAGACCGGAGAAGATCGCCACCAGCAGGTCAAAGAAGTTCGGGCGCGCCCGGGCCAGGATTTCGGAGGTAATCTCCGTCAGCGGCGAAATGAAGACGATGAGGAACGCGGTCGCCAACGCCACCGCCATTCCGGCGGCCAGTGAGACGGCCGCCTGCCTCAGCGCGGCCAGATCAAGAATGGCAAGGGAGAAGCCCATCAGCATGATCGGCCCCATCAGCGGCGATATCAGCATAGCGCCGATGATGACCGCCGGTGAGGACAAAAGCAGGCCCAGAATGGCGATGCCGCAGGACATCACGTTCATGAAGATGTAGCGCCCCGACAGCGCCGCTTCGTCGATCGCGTGCGCGACGACTTCCTTATGGTGGATCTCGCGAATGCCTCGCCAGCGAGCCACCCGGATACGGCGGCGCCAGGCAGGATGCTTGTCACGGCGAGGCGCTTCGGTCGTGCTCATCCGCTGTATCCTCGAACCCATGAAGCCGGGCCTGGCTGTTAACCGGGCCGCGCATGGAAGCCTGGCACAACGCCGGCGAAAGGCCCTAGTTGCCGCCTTCGAGCAGGCGGCGGGCGATAACCATGGCCTGCACTTCGCCGGCGCCTTCGAAGATATTGAGGATGCGGGCATCCTGCAGCAACCGGCTGATCGGGTATTCGAGGGCGAAGCCGTTGCCGCCGTGGATCTGCAGCGCGTTGTCGGCCGCGGCCCAGGCTGCGCGCGCGCCGAGCAGTTTCGCCATGCCGGCCTCGAGATCGCAGCGCTTGCCTTCATCCTTCTGGCGGGCCGAGTAATAGGTCAGCTGGCGTACGCCGATCAGTTCAGCAGCCATCATCACGAGCTTGTTGGAGACGCGCGGGAAATTGAATATCGCCTGGCCAAACTGGTTGCGGTCGAGCGCGTAGCGCAGGCCGATCTCGAACGCGTTCTGGGCGAGGCCCACGGCGCGGGCAGCGGTCTGGATGCGGGCGCTCTCGAAAGTCGCCATAAGGTGCTTGAATCCCTGGCCTTCCACGCCGCCGAGCAGATTCTCCGTCTTCACCTTGAACGCATCAAAACCGATCTCGTATTCCTTCATGCCGCGGTAGCCGAGCACTTCGATCTCGCCGCCGGTCATGCCGTCGGCCGGGAACGGGTCAGCGTCTGTGCCGCGCGGCTTTTCGGCGAGCAGCATGGAGAGGCCGGAGAAATTGTTCGTGGCCGGATCAGTCCGCGCGAGCAGCGTCATCAGGTCGGCGCGCACCGGGTGCGTGATCCACGTCTTGTTGCCGGTGACCGCATATTCCGATCCGTCTGCGGATTTCACTGCGCGCGTCCGCAGGGAGCCGAGGTCGGAGCCGGTGTTGGGTTCGGTGAATACGGCGGTGGGCAGGATTTCGCCGGACGCGATGGCCGGCAGCCACTTCGCTTTTTGCTCCTCTGTGCCGCCGATCAGGATCAGCTCAGCCGCGATTTCCGAACGCGTGCCAAGCGAGCCGGTGCCGATATAGCCGCGCGAGAGTTCCTCGGAAACGACGCACATCGCCGTCTTGCCCATGCCGAGGCCGCCGAACTCCTCCGGGATCGTCAGGCCGAAGACGCCAAGTTCGGCCATCTCGTTGACGACGTCCATCGGGATGTATTCGTTGCGCAGGTGCCAGCCATGCGCGACCGGTTTGATCCGCGTTGTCGCAAATTTTGCGAACTGCTCGCGCACCATCTCCATCGTCTCGTCGAGACCGGTGCACTCCACCGTGTGGCGCGACAGGGCGTCCGGCAGGAAGGTCGCGGCAGCAGCCATCACCTCGGGTGTCTTGCCTTCAGTGATGAAACGCTCAATCGCAGGCGCCGACAGCAGCGCAACTTCGGCCGGGCCGCAGCCGAGATCGGCGGGGCGGACCATCTCGCCCTGGTTCATCGGAATGCCGCCGCGCAGCTGCGCGCAGTATTCGCCGAACAGGATCTGGGAGAGCAGTGCCTCGACATCACCGAACTGGCCCTCGGCCTCGAGGCGCGCGGCCCAGCCGGCCGTCTGGCGCAGGGTTTCGAGATAGGTCGCAACCCAGGCGAGGCCGTGGGCGCGGTGCTGGTGGCGCTCGAAGGCGGCGCGGTCTGGCTTGCCATTAGGCAGGGAGAGGCTCAGGCGCGCGGCGCTGGTGGCGGCGTCCACATAGGCTTCGGCCGCGGCGACCGCTCCCGTCATGGCCTCAGTCAGGCCTGCCATACGGACATCGGCAACATCGTTAAAACCGCTCAAGCCGTCCATGCCCCGTCTCCTCTAAGCTCATTTGACTACTGTATTATAGGCGCGCGGCGGCGGCTGGCGAGTCCGTCCTTGTGCGGCGCAACATCACCCCGATGCAAAGGCCGAGCAGTTAACGTTTGGGTCATACCTGTTAACCCTCTGCGCCTTGCTTAAAAGCTTGTTAACCTTCAACTTATTAACGGAATATTCGCATGATGCGGGTCATTTCCAACGACATCAAAATGATTCTTAAAGGAGATGGGCACCTGATGAACCCCTATTCACGTTTCAGGCTTGTATCGAGTACGGCCTCGGCGGCGATGATCGTCGCCGCGCTATGTGCGTTTGGCCAACCGCTGCTGACGGCTGTTGCCGGTGCAGCCGGGCCCGGCACCGGCCTGTGGATCTCGCTTGGCGGCGCTGTCACGGTGTTGGTGGTTTTCTGGCTGGCCCTCACCGAAGCCATCTTCCCGAGCCTGTTCAGGTTCAACGCGGTGCGCCGTGCGATCCTCGGCAAGTACTATATCGAAGGCACCTGGCTGCAGGCCGAGCGCGGTACAGCCGGCGGCCACCGCCTGGCGGTGATCGACATCCAGCCTTCGGGACGCACCTTCATCTTCTCCGGCTACGCGCTGAACAAGGACCTCGAAATCGAGAGCAACACGCTCATCGAATTCTCGAAGTTCGAATGGCCGTTCATGACCTACAAGTATCGCAACTCCCTTTCGGATGGCGCAGATGGCCAGCGTGAAGGCGTGGGCGAGATCCAGTTCGAGATGAACCGCTCGGCCGCAACCCGCTTCAACGGCTATGCGCAATTCGTAAAAGCCGGCCGCCGGAACAAGATCGAAGGCGCCAAGCTTACGAAAAATTCGGAAGTGAAACGTCTGCGCAGCCTCGAGAGCCGCAAGGACGTGCTCGAGAAATACTGGTCGCTTTTCTTCAACACGACGCTCAACACAGGCACGGCAAGCGCCCAGCCGCCGGCCGCACGCCCGGTGATCATCGAGACGACCCGCGCCGCGGTGGCCGAGCGCCGCCAGGCCTCCAGCGCCTCGACTGACGCCAATGTCGTCCCGCGCCGCCGCGCCAGCGACTGGCGGGCGGAAGACACGACCCCGACCGCTGACCGCATCCGCGCCAAGATGGAAGCCGGAGAAATCGAGGACGAGGAAGCCTACGAAGAAGAATTCGAGGACGACGCCGAACTTTACGAGGGCACCGACGGCGGCGGCGCCGACGAAGAAGACGAAGTCATGATGGAAGATGACTCCGGCGAAGAGACGGCCGAAGTCGCAGACGAAGAAAAAGATGACGAACTGGCCATCCGCCCGCGCCGGCGCGCTGCTACATAGTAATTTGTACACGGACTGAATTGAAGCGGCCCCTCTGAAAGGAGGGGCCGCTTTGTTTTCGGGGTCAGTCCGTACGGCGGTACCGCGAGGACTGGGCGCGGACCATCGCGCGGCCGAGGGGTTCAGGCAGGATACGGGTCAGCGTGGCCAGCATCTTGTTAGCGCCGCCGGGAACGACCACCGGCTGGCCGCGGTTGACCGCCTCGATGCCCGCTGCGACGACGGGCGCCGCTTCCATCCAAAGCCATTGCGGCATCTGCCTGGTGGCCTCACGCGTGCCGTTCACGTCGTGGAACTCGCTGAACGTGAAACCCGGGCAAAGCGCCGTGCAATGAATGTCCGTGTGCCCGAGGGCCTCGCATTCGGCATTGATGCTCTCGGAGAACCTGATCAGGCCGGCCTTCACGCTCCCATACAGTGTGTGGCCCGCGCTGCCGGGCGCGTAACCGGCCAGCGAGGCCACGTTGATAATGCGGCCAAACCTGCGCGCCGCCATGCCGGGCAGCAGCCGGTGTGTCAGCTCGATGGGGGCCGTGTAGAGCACCTGCAGGAAGGCCGCCTGATCTTCCCAACGCGTGGAGAAGAAGGTACCCGGAAGGCCATAACCCGCATTGTTGACGAGCGCATCGACCGTCAGCCCCCCGGCTTCCAGCCTGGCCAAAAGCCGCGCCGGCGCGGCAGGATCGGCAAGGTCCTCAGCCATCACGGTGATCTCCACGCCGTTCCGGCTGCGGATCTCGTCTGCCAGCGCCAGCAAGCGATCTTCGCGCCGGGCCGTGAGGACGAGGTTCCATCCGAGGGCGGCATATTGGCGGGCAAACTCTGCGCCGATCCCTGCGGAGGCACCCGTAATCAGGCAAAGACGTCGGTTCATGGTCAAAAACTCACCGGAATTGGAAATATGTGGCACAAATGCAACAAACCCGTCACTTAAATGTGACGAAAGCCCCGCTTGCGCGTTGCGCAACCGCAAATCCTCACTCTAGGGATATGGCCGGTGAAGACAACACATCGCGGGCCCTGCCCATTTTTCAAACTCACGGAGCGCAAGCATGAAGTTCAAGACAATTCTTCTCGCCGCAGCGGCCTCGGTCGCTGTATCAGCCGGGGCCTCAGCGGCCTGGGCGCAGGAAGACACCGCGACGGCGGAAGACGCCCGCACGCTGGAAACCGTCGTCACGATCGGCACGCGCGTGGCAAACCGGTCAGCGCTGGACACAGCCGCCCCGGTTGATGTGGTCTCTGCCGAAGCAATCCAAAGCATCGGTGTGGGCGAACTGAACCAGGCCCTCGCAGTCAACCTGCCCGCCCTCAACTTCCCGCGCCCTGCCCTGGCTGATGGTACCGACTCGATCCGCCCGGCCGCGCTGCGCGGCCTCGCGCCGGACCAGACACTCGTGCTGGTCAATGGCAAGCGGCGCCACACCGCTTCGCTCGTCAACGTCAACGGCACCATCGGCCGCGGCGCTTCAGCGGTCGATCTCAACACTGTCCCGAACCTCGCAGTTGGCGGCGTTGAAGTACTGCGCGACGGCGCATCGGCCCTTTACGGCTCTGACGCGATTGCGGGCGTGGTCAACGTTCGTCTGCGCGACGCCAGCGAAGGCGGCGCGGTTGCGGCGAGCTATGGCTGGCGCGAGACGGAGTATACCGTGCCGGTCATCACGCCGACAACGGCCGGCGTGCCCAACCCGGGCCCGGAAGTGTCGCGCAAGCGATCCGACGGCCACACCTACACGATCGCGGGCTGGAAAGGCCTCAGCCTCGGCGAGGACGGCTTCCTTACAGTCACGGGTGAATACAAGGACCAGCGCCACACCCGTCGCTCCGGCTATGATCACCGCCAGCAATACCCCGGCAGCCAGCCCGCCGCCGAGGCGGAAATCGGCCGTTTCAACGCCTGGACCGGCGAGCCGGAACTCGAGCAGCTGAGCCTGTTTGCGAATGCCGGCTATGACCTTGCCAATGGCGCCGAACTCTATGGCTGGGCCAGCTTCCAGGACCGCGAGACGATTTCGGCCGGCTTCTACCGGCGCGCGCTTGATGCGCGAAACACCATCGAGATCTACCCGAACGGCTTCCTGCCGAAGATCAATCCGGTGACTACGGACTATTCCGCTCTTGGCGGCATGCGCTTCGATGTCGCCGGCTGGGAAGCCGACGCCTCGCTCGGGTATGGCTCCAACAAGATGGAATTCCAGATCATCGACACGCTGAACCGCTCGCTCGGCCCGGCGTCTAAAACGTCTTTTGATGCTGGCGGATTCGAGCACTCCCAGCTCGTCGCGAACCTGGGCTTCGTCAAAGGCTTTGCCATTGAAGGCCTCGCCTCCGATCTCAACGTCGCCTGGGGCGCAGAAGCCCGCCAGGAATCCTACGAGATCACGGCTGGTGAGCCGGATTCCTACCGCAATGGCGGCGTACTCCTGCCCGGCGGTGCCGCAACTGCCTCCGGCTCGCAGGTCTTCCCGGGCTTCCGTCCGGAGAACGAACTGGAAGAAGACCGCACGGCCATCGGCGTCTATCTCGACCTTGAAGCCAATCTCACCGACGCGCTTCTCTTGTCGGGCGCAGTGCGCGGCGAGTCCTATTCTGACTTCGGCGAAACCCTGACCGGCAAGCTCGCAGCCCGTTACGATTTCAACGATGCCTTTGCGCTTCGCGGCTCCGTCCAGAACGGTTTCCGAGCGCCGTCCCTGCAGCAGCAGTTCTTCACGACGACCTCGACCAACTTCATTAATGGCATTCCTTTCGACATCACGACCTTCAGAGTGGATGACCCGATTGCGCGGGCCCTCGGTTCGCAAGACCTCGATGCAGAGACGTCGCTCAACTATGCTGCAGGCGCTGTCTTCCAGGCTGGCGCGTTCAACCTGACCATCGATGCCTACCGCATTGACGTCGAAGACCGCATCGTCCTGTCGGAAAACCTGACCGCTCCGAACGTCCGCGCTTTCCTTGTATCGCAAGGCTTCATCGGCGCCGGCGGCGGACGCTTCTTCCTGAACGGGGTTGATACAGAAACGACTGGCGTGGACATTATCGCGAACTATGCCTTCCCGGAAACCGCGCTGGGTTCATTCTCCGCCACCGCGGGCGCCAACTTTAACAAGACCGAAGTGACCGCGATCCCTGCCATTCCTACCCTGACAAGCCTGACCCCGCCGCCTGTCCTGTTCGCACGAACCAACGTCCTGACCTTCGAAGAAGGCACACCGAAGGACAAGTTCACCGGTCAGGTGAACTGGGAAAACGGACCCTTCGAAGCCACGCTTCGTGCCGTGCGTTACGGTGAAGTCCTGGTGCCGTCCAACACCTCTTCACTGGACTACACGCTCAGCCCGAAGACCCTGATCGATCTCGAAGCCCGCTATACCTGGAACGATCTCGTCACGCTTTCTGTCGGCGCCGACAACCTCCTCGACGAATACCCGGATGCAGCCCCTCGCGGCCTCAATGGCACTGGCAACACGCCGTTCTCCACCTACTCGCCGTTCGGCTATTCCGGCCGCTTCGTGTACACACGGGCAACGGTCAACTTCTGATCCGGGCTTTCCGGACCTGAAATCAGCGCCGCTCCCGGAAGGGAGCGGCGTTTTTCGTTTTCCGCAGGTGCGCGAACTGATCTAAGACAAGGCAAACGCGGGGAGGATGACGCATGGCGCGGGCGAAGGCGAACGGGATCGAGATCGAGTATGAGACGCTGGGCAGCGCGAAGGATCCGGCGATCCTGCTTGTGATGGGCTTTGCGCTGCAGATGACGCGCTGGCCGGAAGGGCTGAAGCGCGGGCTGGCGGACGCGGGCTTCCGCGTCATCTGGTTCGACAACCGGGATGTCGGCCTCTCGACCGAATTCACGCAGTACACCCCGCCCTCCCCGATGGACGTGCTCACGGCCGCAATGACCGGGCAGGACGCCAGCAAGCTTGTTCCTTATACGGTCAAGGACATGGCGGCCGATGCCGCCGGCCTGCTGGACGCAATTGGCGTGGACAGGGCCGATATCCTCGGTGTGTCGATGGGCGGGATGATAGCGCAGCACATGGCTCTGGATCATGCCCACAAGGTGCGCAAGCTGATCCCGGTGATGACATCTTCGGGTGACCCGTCTTTGCCGCCGTCAACTCCTGAGGCCATGGCAGCGCTGACGGCTGTGCCGCCGGCGCGCACGCCGGAGGCCGTGTCTGCGATTGCGGTGAGTACGCAGCATGCCATCGGTTCGCATCCTGACCTGCGCAACAGCGCCGAAATCATCCGGCAGCGGACGATCGAGGATTTCCACCGCTCCGACCGGCCGTTCGGCGCGATGCGGCAGTATGCGGCAATCCTTGGCACGCCGCGCTGGCATGAACGCCTCGGGAGCGTGACGGCGCCGACGCTGGTGCTGCACGGCGCCGACGATCCCCTGATCCGCCCGGCGGCGGGTCAGGACATCGCGCGGCGCATTCCGGGCGCAGTGTTCAAGTCCTATCCCAGATGGGGGCATGACCTCGCCGACCGGATGAGTGAGACGCTGGTCGCCGACATCGTGCCTTTCCTGAGGGCTTAGATGGCCTCAGGGGGCCGCCCGCTCCTGCACGGGAAGCCCCCAGGCGTCAGCGGATCGCGACCGGATTGATGATCGCCTGCACGGCGCCTTCGAGCCGGGGCGCGCCCAGCGTGAAGAAGAATTCCGTCACGCCATCGGCGGCCAGTTCGGTCGTCACCATGTTCTCGAGAATGTAGACGCCGTTCTTCGCCAGCAGTGTCAGGTGCACGTCGAACGGGCGCGTCTCGGCCTCGAACGGGATCACTTCCAGCGCCCAGGTGTCCGCGCCGATGGCGACAACGCCGAGATCGGCGAGGTATTGCGCGCCTTCCACGCCAAGGCCCGGCTCTACCGGGGAGAGTTCGCTGGAGCCTTCCGAAGCTTTCATTGTGCCGGTGTGGAAAAGCACGATGTCGCCCTTTCCGATGGTGACGCCGGCGGCCCTGGCTGCGGCTTCGATTTCGGCGCGGTTGAAGGCGGTGCCGGCTGCGACCGGATCGCCGAAGGTTTTCGTCATGTCGAGCAGCACGCCGCGCGTCGCGACCGGCGGCAGCGTGTGCGTGCCATACTGGGTGAGGCCACCCGTCGTCACGAAGTCCGCAACCGGCACACCATTATAGTAACGATGGTCGATACCCATATGGCCGAGGCCGTCGAGCTGGCTGCCGATACCGACATAGGTGTTGACGAGATCATCGTTTCCGACGGCCTTGTTCTCGCCGAGCGGCGTGCCCGAACCGTCCGACAACTGAAGAACCGTCATGCTGAACGTGCGCGGACCATAGGCGGGGGTTTTCTTGCCCGTCACCTGGCCAAGCGCGTAGGTTTTGCCGGTGGTGATGAGGCGCGCCGCCTCGGCCGTCTTCGCCTCCGACAAATTGTTCATCGCGCCAAGCCGGTCCTCGGCGCCGTAGCGCGAGGGATACCAGCCTTCGGACTTGATCTCGGTCTTCGCCGTGGCCGCTTCGGGCGCCTCGGCCTCGCCGCTGGAAAAGCTGGTGCAGGCGGCGAGCAAGGCCGCGGCGGCGATCAGAATGCGTTTCATGTTGTCTCCTGCCTTTATGTTTGGGCGGAGCCTACCCTTGCGGGCCGCATTGGCAATCCCCTCAGGCGCGGCGCACCCAGAAACCGGCGCGCGGGAAGTGGACGTGGATGGTCTCGGCCTCCGGCGTGAACCGGCGCACGATGATGCGCTGCGAGTCAGCATGCACCAGTTCGCCTTCGACCCAGTCCTGACCGTAGTCGTCCGGGGCGACCGCGACCCTTTCGCCGGGCGAGAATTCCTGCGGCTCGTTGCGCGTGGTGGCCGCGACAAGGCGCGGCGCAGCATCCCTGGCAATGGCAATAGCTTGCTTCGAGGTGATCGTCTCCGGCTCCTGCCCTTCCGCATCGGCAAGTCGGCGGTACCAGGCTGCGGTCAGCGGCGCGTTCTCGAGACAGGCATCTGCAAATTCCGGCACGGCGGACTTCATCCACCAGACGTTCATGTACGCATGCACATCGACGAGGCCGGGCTTGGCACCGATCAGGTAGTTGCCGCTGCCCGCGCCCTTGCCGCCGGCAAGGCGTTCCTCGATCAGCATCAGGCGCGCACGCCACTGGTCCTTCATCATCGGGGCGACGGCCTTCATGCCCTCGACGTTGAAAGGCCGGCCTGACAGTTGCTCACGGTCCTTGATGAAGGCTTCCGGCACATTGTCGCCCATATGCCCGAAGATCACCGCAACGGATGACTGGAACCAGCGCGAATCCGCCCAGCCGGCCACCATCTGCGCGATGCCTTCGTGGCCGGGCAGTTTCAGCGAGTAGAGGGGATAACGCGCCTCGATCTCGCGCAGGATGATGGCCGAGTCGCAGTACACGTCGGCGCCAATCTGCAACACGGGAATGCGCCGGTATCCGCCGGTCAGCGCAATGAGATCCGGCTTCGGCATGATCACCGGCTGCTCGACGCGCGCATAGGCGAGGTTCTTGAGCTTCAGCGCAAGGCGCACCTTCTCAGAAAAGGGCGAGGACGGGTATTCGTGCAGGATGATGCTGCGTGCGTCGGCCATGTGGTGTCGCAAACCTCCCCGTATGCAAGCCGCGCACTTTGCGTGATCCCGGCCCCTCGTAAAGAGGCAAAAGAAACCACCTGTGGTGCAAAGCAAGAAACGGGTGGCGCGGCGCGCCGGGCGGGCGCATTTTACGCCCATGTTTGATGGACAAGCCCCTCTCGACGAACGCGCCCGCGCTTATGACCGGATGGCGAAAGCTCTCGACTGGCTGGGCGAAACCTGGCCGGACTGGCCGGACCTTCAAGCCGCCGCCGCGGCCATGGGCCTCTCGCCGCACCATTTCCAGCGCGAGTTCACCCGCTGGGCCGGGATCAGCCCCAAACAGTACCAGGGCGCTCTGGCGCACGGCGCGGCCGGAGACCTTTTGCGCAGCGGCGCCAGCCTACTGGACGCGGCGCTGGAGACCGGCCTCTCCGGTCCCGGCCGGCTGCACGACCTGTTCATCGCCCATGAGGGCCTCACCCCCGGCGAAGCCAAGGCCGGCGGCAAGGGCGCCGACCTTGTCCTCGGCCGCGCGCCAACCCCCTTCGGGCCGGGCGCCTGGCTGCTCGGGCCGCGCGGCCTCGTCGCGCTCGGCTTCATTGATGAAGATGCCCCAGCCCGCACCGGCTTCGTGCATCAGGGCCGCGGCGAGGCGGACGCGTTCGCGGACCTTGCCTCGCGCTATCCAGGCGCCGTGATCCGGCGCAATGACGACGAAGCCGAGCGCTTCGCCTCACGCGTGTTTGAAGCGGGCGAGCCCCTGCCCGTCTGCCTCTATGGTACGCCCTTCCGGCGGCAGGTCTGGCGCGCGCTGCTCGACATTCCGGCCGGAGAGACCCGCACTTACGGCGCCCTTGCTCACGCGGTCGCGGCGCCGAAGGCCGCCCGGGCGGTCGGCGCCGCCGTCGGCGCCAACCCCGTCAGCTGGTTCATCCCCTGCCACCGGGCCCTTGCAGCCGATGGCCGGCTGCATAACTATCACTGGGGCGTGGGGCGAAAGCGCGCCATGCTTGTCTACGAACGCGCGCACCGGGCCTGAATTGACGGGCCACCGGGCGCCGAACCCGGAACAAAGCGGCCTGCCATGTATGTCTATCTCGCCCTCGTCGTCGCTGTGGCCGCCTGGGGCATCCACCTCGCGCTGCGCTGGAAGCAAGCGAAAGCCTTCGCGCCAGAGCTCCTGAAGGCGCGCCAGAAAGCGGGCGAGCTGCCGGAGGGTATCGACGAGACCGAATTCACGGACCTTTACCTGCGGGCCGAAGGTCCGCGCCGCGGCACCTATGTCTACGCCTGCGCCGCCTTCATCACCTTGCTGCTTGCGCCGCTGTCAGCGCTGTTCAACACGGTGTGGACCGCCCTCTGGCGCCTGGCTGGCCAGTCGCCCGTGTTCGAGGTCGGCACCCTGATCCACACGTTCAGCTTCTTCCTGGCCTTCTTTGGCCTTACCGTGGGCCTGCTCGCGCTGGCCATGCACCGCTATCACACCCTCACGCCGCCGAACCTCAAGCAGGTGATCCGCACCCTCCGGGAGACCCATTCATGAGCGTTGAATTCCTGCACACGATGGTGCGCGTCAGCGATATTGACGCGGCCAAACGCTTCTTCTGCGACGGCCTCGGCCTCGCTGAAGTGACACGCTACGACAACGAGGCCGGGCGCTTCACGCTGGTCTTCCTCGCCGCCCCTTCCGACATCGAACGCGGCGGCGGGGTTCCCGCCGGCGCCTCGCCGACCTCGCTCAACATCCCGATGATCGAACTGACCTGGAACTGGGACGAGAAGGACTATTCCGGCGGGCGAAATTTCGGCCACCTCGCCTATCAGGTCGACGATATCTACGCCGCCACCCAGCGCTTCGCCGATCTCGGCGTCACCATTTCCCGCCCGCCGCGCGACGGCCGGATGACCTTCATACGCTCCCCGGACGGCATCTCGGTCGAACTGCTCCAGAAGGGCAAACCTCAGCCGCCGAAGGAACCCTGGGCGAGTGCGCCAAATGTGGGGGCGTGGTAGCGTGACGGTGTCTGGCGCTTCAGGCGAAGCACGCTAATATCGCCGTGCTTCACAAGGATACGTCCATGACCCCCATCGCCGCCACTACCCTTTATATAGGCCTGTTCGGCCTGCTGATGATGATCCTGAAACTGAATGTGGGGCGGGTGCGCGCCTCGAAGAAGATCAATCTCGGTGACGGCAATGACGAGGCGATGCAGCGCGCCATCCGGGTTCAGGGCAACGCGGTGGAAGATGTCCCGGTCCTGCTGTTCGGACTGGTGGGCCTCGGCCTTCTGGAAGCGCCGGTCCTGCTGATTCACGCACTGGGGGCGACGTTCCTGATTGGCCGTGTACTGCATGCTGTCGGGCTGGGCGGCATGCCGGGCGCCGGCGTCGGCCGTACAATTGGCACGCTGCTGTCGCTGATTGTCATCCTGATCACCGCCGGCGCCTGCGTCTGGTACGCGCTAAACTGAGACGCGTTGAGAAAATCGCGACGGTTTCTGCGAAGCGCTGAGAATGGCTGATAAACTCTGGAACCGCGCTGACAGGCAGAAGCGGGGTGGTCGAGGCTTAGCCGCTCAGTCCAGCGCGCCGATATACGGCAGGCCCCGGTACAGGCCCGCATCGTCCATGCCGTAACCGACGAGGAAACGGCCCGGCGCATCGAATGCGCAGAAGTCCACGCCTTCGGCCCCGCGCGGCGCCCAGGGCTTCTGCGTCAGCGCCACGGTGAGCACTTCACGCGCGCCCTTGGCGATCAGGTGCTGCCTGGCGAAATCAAGCGTGCGGCCAGTATCGAACACGTCATCGATCAGCAGCATCCCGCGCCCTTCGACGGGGCGCGAGACATCCGCGCGCACGACCACCCGGCCCGAACTTTCCCGCGCATCGCGGTAGCTTTCTAGCCAGAGCACATCCAGCACCGGATGCACACCGCGCCGGGCCAGCGCCTTCATCAGGTCGCTGGTGAAGGGCGTCGCGCCGATCAGGATCGACACCGCCGTCCAGTCGCCGGTAAGGCGCGGCACGAGCCGGTCTGCCAGAGCGTCCACACGGGCCATAAGGTCCGCCTCGGAGAGGATCACATCGATCCTGGGCATCGGAGCGAGAGGCGTAGGGGCTTGCATGGTCAGAGGGGATCCTCGGTAGCTGGCACAATACCTTCGTCTTCGGCCACCGGAAGCGGCTCGTCCGTCAGCGGCGGCAACTCCTCCGTAGGCGGCTCATTCGGCACGGCGGAGCGTTCGACGAAACTGACGGCGACCTCAAAACTCTCAACCGGGGCCGGCTCGACGACGACACCGAACTGGCCGGAAGCGCCTCGTTCGAGTTCGCCCGGCGTGACAAAACTGTATTCGGTGGCGACGATCTTGCCCGCCTCGTCGCGCAGGTCGACGCGCACGCCGGGTGTCTCGACGGCTGAATTCGCGACGTTCACAGCCCGGCCGGTGACTGTGACGACCGGGATCGTATCATTGAACGTCCGCGCGCGTTCGATATCAGCAAAGTCGAGCCCGAACCGGTTCACATCCAGGCCGGCCAGCTTGTAGGCTGCGGCCGATTGCGGCCAGACCTTCACGACGTCATTGCGGAACATGAAGGCCGCGAAGGTCGCGCCCGCAAACAGGCCCCCGACCAGCACCCACGAAAACGCGGCGGCGACGCGGCTTTTCTCGCGCCGCTGCTCGCGCAGACGTTCGCGGTAAATCTCGTGCGCAGGCGCCGCCGGCTTGCCTTCTGCCAGCGATTTCGGCTGCACGAACCAGGAATGCCCGCAGGCCGCGCATTTAACAGTTCGTCCGCTTTCACCGATTGTTGAGTCATCGGCGAAATAATGCGTGCTGCAAGAAGGACAGATAAGGATCATTCCGTCGTCTTTCCGGCTGCTGCCCCTTTGGCCCACTTCGTAACCCGGACCCCCGCACCATGACCCAGCTTCGCCCGGACATGTTTGATGAGGCTGCCGTCCACCTGGACGGCGTGTCCCTTCGCTACGATTCGACCGAGGAAATCCTTAGCGGGATTGATCTCGTCCTGAAACCCGCCAGCTTCAGCTTCCTGACCGGCGCCTCGGGGGCAGGTAAGTCCAGCCTGCTGAAGCTGCTTTATCTGGCGCAGCCGCCCTCGCGGGGCGAAGTCTCGCTTTTCGGGCGCCCCACCGGCCGGCTTTCCCGGGATGAACTGTCGGCGATGCGGCGCCGCGTGGGCGTCGTGTTCCAGGAATTCCGCCTGCTCAACCATCTGACGGCCTACGAGAACGTCGCCCTCCCCCTGCGGGTGATGGGCCGCAAGGAGAGCCAGTACCGCCGCGATGTCGAGGAGCTGCTGCGCTGGGTCGGCCTCGGCGAGCGCCTTCACAAGCGCCCGGAAACCCTGTCCGGCGGTGAGCAGCAACGCGTCGCCATCGCGCGCGCCGTGGTGACGCAGCCGAACCTGCTGATCGCCGACGAGCCGACCGGCAACGTCGACCCCGACATGGCGGCCCGCCTGATGCGGCTTTTCTACGAGCTCAACAAGCGCCTCGGCACGACCGTGGTGATCGCCACCCACGACCTTGGCCTGATCCGCCAGATCGACGCGCCGGTCTACCGGCTCGCCGACGGCATGCTGGTTCAGGAAAACGGCGAGGGGGCCCCCACCGCCCGCCGCCGCACCGATCCCCTGAGGGCGATGCGATGAAACCACGCGAGAATTCCCTTCTGCCGCTGGAGGATGCCCGCGAGGCCGCCCTGTTCTTTGTCGTCGGCGCGCTCTGCTTCCTGGCCGCCCTCGCTGCCCTGTCGGCGAAATCCACCTATGGCGCCGCCCGGGCCTGGACGGCGCAGGTCGAGGGCGAATACACTGTGTCCCTCTCCGGCGCCGACGCAACCGCCGCCGATGAAGCCGCGCGCCTGCTGTCGGGGCTGGACGGCGTGATCACCGCCCGCGCCTTCAGCGACGCCGAGATCAATGCGCTGCTGGAGCCCAATTTCGGCAAGAGCGGCCTGCCCGCCGACCTGCCCGTGCCCCGCCTGATCGCGGTGACCGGCGCCGCGGACGCCGAAGGCCTAGGGGCGAGGATCAGCACGGCGCTGCATGACGCGGGGCACACCGGAGCGGTTGACGCGCACGCCGAATGGGCCGGCGATGTGCGCCGCATGCTGTCGATCTCGCGCATCGCCGCGCTCTCCATCGTCGCGCTGCTGTCTGCCACCGCTATTGCGGTGATCGCCTTCGCGACCCATGCCGCCCTGCTGGCCCGGCGCGATATTGTGGACGTGCTGCACGTGGCCGGGGCCAAAGACCGGTTCATTGCCGGCCTGTTCGAGCGCCGTTTCTGGCTGCTGGGTCTGCGCGCCGGCACAGTTGGTGCGCTCCTGGCGCTGGCCAGCGTGGCCATCCTGATCACTCTGGGACGCTCCGGCGCAGAGCGATCTGGCCTCCTGCCGCAATTGTCGCTCGATTTCCCGGACCTGGCGGTTCTGGTGGTGACACCGGTGATTGCAGGCCTCGCTGCCCGGCTGGCCGCCGGGATCACCGTCATGCGGTCACTCCGGTCCGTCATGTAGTGACGCAGCCCTGACAAGGCGCTAGAGCCGGACCTGATGCAGATGCTCCGATCCTATCTCTTCCTGCTCTGGCTCTACGGCTGGATGGCGATCGTCGGCGTCCTGTACCTGCCGACGCTCATGATGCCGCGCGTGGTCACCCTGAAAGCCATCGGCTTCTACGGCGAGATCATCCGCTTCGGCCTGCACTGGATCTGCGGCATCCGTACGGAAATCCGCGGCCGCGAACATGTCGTCCCCGGCCCCGCCATCTACGCTGGCAAGCATCATTGCATGCTCGACGTGTTCATCCCCTTCATCGCCACGCGGGAGCCGTGCCATATCCTGAAGAAGGAACTGGCGTGGACGCCTTTCCTCGGCTGGTACGCGATGAGCACCGGCATGATCGCGATCGACCGCGCGGGCACCACCAAGACGCTGAAGGCGATGGTCGAGGCCGCCAGGAAGCGGGCCGCCCAGAAACGCACGATCGTGATCTTCCCGGAAGGCACCCGCCGCGATCCGAACGCAGCGCCGGATTACCAGCCCGCCGGCATTTCGGCAATGAACAAGGCGCTCGGTGTGCCGATCATCCCGGTGGCCACCAATGCCGGCCTCTGCTGGCCGGCCAAGGGCACACGGTTCAAGCCTGGGCTGATCGTCTACGAGGTGCTGCCCGCCATCCCCGGCGGCCTTGACCGCAAGGCGCTGATGGCGCGGCTGGAGAACGATCTCGAGACCGCCTCCAACCGCCTGATCGCCGAAGGTCGCGCGCTGCAGGCAGCGAAGGCCCCGGGGTGAGCACCGCACCGGCGCACCGCGCGCTGAAAGCCGCGTGCGAGCATCTGGCCACCACCGACCCCGCCCTCGCCCGCGCCTATGAGGTGATCGCCATCCCCGTCTGGCGCTATCAGGACCCGGGCTATGCGATGCTGGGCCGGATGATCTCGCACCAGCAGATCTCGCTGTCCGCCGCTGCCGCCATATGGTCGCGGGTCGAAGCGCATCTCGGCGAGGTGACTGCCGAAGCGATGCTGGCCGCCGATCCCGAAGCAGTCCGGCTGTGCGGCATGTCCCGCCCGAAAGTGGCGCACCTGATCTCGATTGCGCAGGCGGTGGTCTCCGGCCGGCTTGACCTCGCCCGCGTCTGCGCCGCGCCGCTGGATGAGGCGCGCGCCGAACTGCTGGCGGTGCGGGGCATCGGGCCCTGGACGGCGGAGCTCGTCCTCCTCTACGCCGCCGGCGCACTGGACGCCTTCCCCACCGCCGATGTCGGCCTGATGGAGGCCCACAAGCGGCTCGGCGCCTGCGACACGCGCATGACCGCGAAGGCCTTCACCGCCCATGCCGAACGCTGGCGCCCGTACCGGGGCGTCGCCGCACACCTTCTCTGGGGCTGGCTGCATGTGGACCGGGCCGGCGATACTGCGCCCTGAGGCGCCTGAGCCGCACCCCTTGCGTTCATGCCCGGCTGTCATAATCTTATGAAAGGAATCGTTTAGACACTGGTCGCGACAAGCAAGGAGAGCGCGTCTTCTGTAGGATTTGCACGGATTTCACCCGATCACGCGGCCCGGGAGGCTGGCATGACTGAAGTCGTTTCCCTGCCGCCGCATGGCCGGCCCGCCCTCGTCCTGAATGCGGATTTCAGGCCGCTGTCCTATTATCCCCTGTCCCTCTGGCCCTGGCAGGAAGTGGTGAAAGCCGTCTTCCTCGACCGGGTGGACATCGTCGCCGAGTATGACTGCGTTGTGCGCTCCCCCAGCCGGGAGCTGCGCCTGCCTTCCGTCATCGCGCTGCGCGACTTCGTGCGACAGGACCGCCCGCCGGCTTTCACGCGCTTCAACGTGTTCCTGCGGGACGGTTTTGCCTGCGCCTATTGCGGCGCGCAGGAACACCTGACCTTCGACCACGTGATCCCCCGCTCGCGCGGCGGGCGCACGACCTGGGACAACATCGTCACCGCCTGCAGCCCCTGCAATCTCGCCAAGGGCAGCCGCCTGCTGCGCGAAAGCCATCTCGACCTGCAGCGCAAACCCTACCGCCCGAACAATTACCAGCTGCAGGACATCGGCCGCAAATTCCCGCCAAACCACCTGCACGAAACCTGGATGGACTATCTCTACTGGGATGTGGAGCTGGAAGGCTGAAGCAGCGCGCGCAACAGTGTGCGCGGTCTTGCGCGAAAGCGCTGCGACCAGCTAAAAGTCCGGCTACGGACAACCACCCCGGTCGAACCGCCAGGCGCGGAAATGCACCGGGTCTCCGTTGGAATAATTCAGCGCATAGTACGACGCCCCTTCTGTCAGGCACGCGCCGAGGCTTGTCGCCTGTGCGCGCAGGCGCGCCGCCGTGTCGGTGATCGGCTCTTTCGCTTTCCGGTCCTCGAAATTCAGCAGGTAGACGACCGGATAGGCGGCCGCGTCCACCGGCAGGTCAAGCGGCGTCTGCGGCGGATGCAGGTTCTGCGTGCCGAGCGTCATCACATAGGACGGCTCCGCATAGCCGAGCGCCAGCACGCGCTCCGGCGTCCTGACGTTGCACAGATCGTCCTCACCGGGAACACCGCAGACGTCTTCCAGCGCGAGCCGCGCCGTCTCAGTCGGCTGCACCCAGACCTGGCTTGGCAGCATGTTGATGCGGATATGCCAGCCGAGCGCTATGCTGGAGACAATGGCCAGCAGGATCGAGGCGGTCACATGCCGCCGTGCCAGCTCCACCAGCGCCAGGCCTGCGAGCACGAAGCCGCCCCACCAGAACCATACCGGATAGTCCCGGTACGGCCTCCAGGCCGCCAGCACTTCTTCGGCCGAAACCGTCCGGAAATCGCCCGCCGTCTCTGCCATCAGGCTGGTCGTCACGCCCGGAAATGACGCGGCGAGCAACACGACCGCGCCTAGCGCAAACAGCACCATGCCCGCCGCGCTCGACACCGGCAGCTTCGCCCCGTCCATCAGCCGCACCGCGGCATAACCGCAGAGCAGGCCGAACGCCGGATAGGCCGGGAGAATGTAGTGGCTGAGCAGCGTCGGCATCAGTTCGAAGAAGGCATAGGTCAGCACGCCCCAGGCGAGCAGAAGGCGCAGGCCCCTGGTCTCGTCCGACGCCTCCGCTCCACCCGGCACATCGCGTGACATCAACCAGACCGCCGCGATGAACAGGAATGGCCAGGCCGGCAGCGGCTTCAGTGTACGGAGGGTTTCGGCCACACTGCCCGCCTCGAACGCCGGCACCAGCGCGAGACCGTAATTGAGCGCCGCCAGCACCGCGAAGATCGCAAGGCCCGCGATCGCGTACCGGCGCACCGGCGCGGTGTTTACGCCCCCTGCCCCGGCGACCTGTTTCACTGAGGCCACAAGCCCGGCCACGAACAGCAGCGTTGCCGGGAAGAACCAGGCCGGGATGTGCGAGAGGTGGTAGAGGAACCAGCCGCCATGGCCTTCAGAGGCACCGGTGAACTTGTCCTTCAGGTCCTTGCCAACCGCGCCTTCGATATACTGGCCATCGGTCGCTGCCTGGATCCACAGGAACCAGGGCAGCACCATTGCGACGAACAGCGCCGGGCCTTTCCAGTCCGCCAGCGGGCGCCACCAGTCCCCGCCTCTGCCCTGCGCCGCGCGGGCCCAGACAAAGGCGCCGAGCCCAGCATAGGCGACCACCATCATCGTCACCGGCCCCTTGATCAGGAATGAAGCGCTGACCGTCAGCCAGACGAGGAACGCCATCCGGCCCGGTCTGGAGGTGCCCAGATAAAGCCGCCCGAGCGCGCCGATACCGAGCGTCGTGAGGAACACCAGCACCCCGTCGGTCTTTGAGATATGCGCCTCGGAAGTCAGCAGCAGCGTGGCCCCGAACAGCGCCGCGCCGAGGAAGGCGGCGCGCCGCCCGATCAGCGCAATACCGGCCCAGAAACAGGCGAGCGTGGCGAACGCCGCGCCGAGCCAGCTCGGCACCCGGTAGGTCCAGATCTGCCTGGCTTCAGGCCCGGTGAAGATCGCCGTGGACCCCGCCTGCAGCCAATGGATACCCGCCGGCTTCTTGTTGCGCAGCTCGTCCTGGTACTGGATGACGATGTAATTGTTCTCCTCCAGCATCTCCTTTGAGGCCTGCGCAAAGCGGCTCTCGTCGCGGTCCAGCGCCGGCAGCAGGAAAACGCCCGGCGCAGCGGCGCAAAAGGTCAGCAGGAACAGGATGATCCAGGCTTTCCAGCCGGAGACAAGTCGGTCGAGAACGGTCATGGCCGGCCATTTAGCGCAGGTTTGCTGCGGCGTCTTGCGAATTTGGCCGAAACACCCGGGCTGGAGCAAATGTCATCAGGGCCTCGATTTTGCAGGCGAGGCCCGGTAATAGGCGCCGTTTACTGACGCGCCGTCTTTGGCGCACCTGGCCGGGATGAGGGCAATTTGACCGAAGCTGCCGAATTCTCCGTCGTCGTGCCCGTCCACAATGAGGCCGGCAACGTCGCAACCCTTGTCGGCGAAATCGCCGCGGCGCTCGAGGGGCGCGCCTTCGAGATGGTGTTCGTCGACGATGCGTCCACCGACGATACCCGCGCCCGCCTGATGGCCCTGAAGGCAGAGTACCCTATGCTGCGCGTGCTCGGCCACCGCGCCAATGCCGGCCAGAGCCGCGCGATCCGCTCCGGCATCCTTGGCGCCCGCGCCCCGGTCGTCGGCACGCTCGACGGCGACGGCCAGAACGACCCGGCCGACCTGCCAGACCTCTACCGCCAGCTGACCCGCGCCGACGCGCCCCACGGCCTGAAGATGGTGATGGGTCGCCGCGCCAGCCGGCAGGATTCGGCGTGGAAGAAATTCGGCAGCCGGTTTGCCAACAATATCCGCCAGCGGATGCTGCGTGACGACTGCGACGACTCTGGCTGCGGCATCAAGGTGATGCACCGCGCGGCCTACGTGATGCTTCCCTATTTCGACCACATGCACCGCTACATGCCGGCGCTGATGCGGGCTGAAGGGCACGGCGTGGAATTCCGCAATGTGAACCACCGCCCGCGCGGCACAGGCAAATCCAACTACACCAATTTCGGCCGCCTGAATGACGCCCTCTCCGACCTGCGCGGCGTCATGTGGCTGATTCGCCGCAGGCGCAATCCGGGCGGCGCGGACGAGTTCTAGGCCGGCGCGAGGCAGCCCGCCCCGGCTGGTCTGACAGTTCCGGATACTCCCGATTGTTCCAGGTGTGTGCCTGCCATTCCTGCGAATACCTGAAAAACCGGCTTGCCGGACCTGGCTGGATGCAGCCTGCAGCGGCGGCCAGGGCGCGTATCGAACAGTCCTGTCTGTCCAAACAGGAAACCGGCAAACCGGTCCCCTCGGAGGCGGTCTGCCAGCGGCTGGTTGAGGCCTTCGGCATCAATACGGCGGCCATGGTGAGCGCGCAGTTCCCCATCCGTACCCGGCAGAAATTTCCAGCCATCCAGTTTTTCGATACCGTCGGTCCGCGCGGCGAAGCCACCGACCCCTCCACTTCCCTTTCAGGCGAGACAAGAGAGGGCCCCCGCAGCCGCTTTTTCTCCAGGGGCGGATCCAATGACCGGACCGGCGACCTCGTCATCTGTCAGGAAACCGGCCAGCGCTGTCTTGTCATGCCGGGCAATAGCGTGCGGGCAGAGATCATATACCCGGAAACCGCCGCGCCCGGCCGAAGGCCGCCGGAACGGTCTGCCCCCTACCCCATCACCTCTTCAAGACAGGCCGCAATCGTGTCCGGCGTGTCCTGGTGGGTGAAGAAGGTCCTGAGCTTCCACTCCTCGTCCATGAGGTAGAGCAGGCTCGTGTGATCCATCGTGTATTCGGCCAGGCTGCCCGGCTGGTCGACGCGCGAATAGTCCGCCTTGAAGGCATCGGCCGCCGCGCGGATCTCTGCCTCCGTCCCGGTCAGTCCCTGCAGGCCCTCCGGAAACGCCTTGCTGGCGACATAGGTGGCCAGAGCCTGCGGCGTATCACGGCCCGGATCCACGCTGATCAGCAGCGTCTGAGGCCACTCGGTCCCGTCCGGAAGCTTCCGGTAAGCGGCGGCGACGGTCTGGAGCGTCATCGGGCAGACATCCGGGCAATAGGTGAAGCCGAAATAGATCAGCGTGGGCCGGCCCTTGAAGTCGGCCTCGGTCACCCGCGCGCCGGTACTGGAGACCAGCGTGACCGGCCCGCCGATTTCCGGGTAGGCGCGGCTGAGACAGCCTGATTGAACGCCGCCGGACCTGGCGGCCACAGGCGCCGCAGCCGGGTCGCCGGCCTCGCCGCCAGGTGAACAGGCGGCCAGGGCGGCGGCGGCGAGTACGATCTGCAGAAGGGTGCGCATGCGCCGCATTAGCCCGCAAACCTTTGCTTGGCGCAAGCGACAGCCTGCCGCATAAGTCCGCCGATGGACGAGGGCGCACGGGATTCGCGGGCAGGATTTGAGGACGCCATCTTCACGCTGGCGCCTGAAGGGCTCGGCTCGGCCCAGTCAGCCCTCGGCCGCACACGCCTGCGCACCTTCATCACCCTGCGCTGGCTCGCCGTCGGCGGTCAGACGAGCGCCGTGCTGCTGGTCTACTTCGGCCTCGGCTTCCAGCTGGCGCTGGCGCTCTGCCTCGCCATTATCGCCGCCTCGGCCTGGCTCAACGTCTTCCTGTCCTTCGCCTTCCCCTCACAGCGCCTCACGCGCAGCTGGGAGGCCGCGTCCCAGCTCGGCTTCGACACGGTCCAGCTCGCCGCGCTGATCGCCGTCACCGGCGGCCTGTCGAATCCCTTCCTTCTCCTGCTGCTTGCCCCGGTCACCGTCGCCGCGCTCAGCCTCAGCTTCCTGCCCGCCACCTTCGTTGCCGTCACCGCTCTCGTGATGGCCGCCGTCATGCCGCTCGTCAGCCTCCCCCTGCCCTGGACCGAGGCTGGCGGCACCCACCTGCCGATCCTCTTCCAGTGGGGCCAGTTTGCCGCCCTCGCCGTCGGCACGGTGTTCTTCACCCTGTCGGCCGCCCGCGTCAGCCAGGATGAGGCCCGCCTCGTGCGCGCGCTCGACGCCGCCAGCGTCGTGATGGCGCGCGAGCAGAAACTCTCCGCCCTCGGCGCCATGTCGGCGATGACCGCGCACGAACTCGGCACCCCGCTCGCCACCATCCACCTCGTCGCCAAGGAACTGGTGCGCGAGCTGGCACCGGGCGATCCGCATGCCGAGGATATCCGCCTGATCGCCGAACAGGCCGACCGCTGCCGCGCCATCCTGTCAGCCATCCGCGAAGCGCGCGACGCCACCGACATCGTACACGCCCGCATGCCGCTGGACGCCCTCGTCGAGGAGGCCGCAGCCCCCATGAAAGGCCTAGGCGTCGCGGTCATTGTACGCGCGACCGCTGGCGATGGCAGCACGCCCCGCCCACCGGTGATCGAGCGCAGCCCGGAAATCCTGCACGCCCTCGGCGCCTTCATAGAGAACGCCGTCAGCTTCGCCGCCACCCGCGTCGAGGCGACTGCCAGCTGGACCAGCGATCAGGTAATCATCACCATTATGGATGACGGCCCCGGCTTTTCCTCAGAAGTGATCCCTAAACTCGGCGAGCCCTACATCTCCGACCGGTCCGAAGCCCGCCTCGGCGGCGGCGACATGGGCCTCGGTTTCTTCATCGCCAAGACGCTGATCGAGCGCACCGGCGGGCGAATTGCCTCGCGTAACCGAACGCCGCCTGCTACCGGCGCCGTGGTACAGGCAGTCTGGCCTCTTCGCGCCTTATTGCCGCGCAGTTTGGACTAAAAGGCCGATTGGCCCTATATTTACTTTTTGATAAAGATCTGCATTCAGGAACCCGTCCTATGGACCGCCCCGCCCCCGTGAACGTGCACCCGAGCCTTGAAGCGCGCGACGACAAGACCTGTCTCGTGATGGACGATGATGGCCCGTTCGTGCAGCGCCTCGCCCGGGCGCTCGCCCAGCGCGGCTTTATCGTCTCGGCGGTCTCCACCGTCGCTGAGGGCAAGGATATCGCCCGCCTCAACCCGCCCGCCTTTGCCGTGCTGGACCTGCGCCTCGAAGACGGCAGCGGCCTCGAAGTCGTCGAAGTTCTCCAGAAGGCGCGGCCCGATGCCCGCGCGGTGATCCTCACCGGTTACGGCGCCATCGCGACCGCCGTCGCCGCCGTAAAGGCCGGCGCGGTCGATTACCTCTCGAAGCCCGCCGATGTGGAAGACATCATCCGTGCCCTGACCGCCACCCAGGACGAACGCCCCGCGCCGCCCGAGAACCCGATGTCGGCCGACCGCGTGCGCTGGGAACACATCCAGCGCGTCTACGAGCTGTGCAACCACAACGTCTCGGAAACCGCCCGCCGCCTCAACATGCATCGCCGCACCCTGCAGCGGATCCTGGCCAAACGCGCGCCCCGCTAGCGGCTACTCCTCCGCCTTCGGAACGTTCCGCCCGAAGTTCACCGCGCCGGAATCCTGACCCGCATCGATGATTGCCTTGCGGATCGTCCGGGCCCGCGTGAACTCGCGCATCAGCATGTCGCCGTCGCCCCAGCGAATAGCGCGCTGCAGGGCGGCAAGGTCTTCGGAGAACCGCCCGAGGCATTCCAGAACGGCCTCGCGGTTATTCAGGAACACGTCGCGCCACATCACCGGGTCAGACGCCGCGATCCGCGTGAAGTCGCGAAATCCGCCAGCGGAGTATTTGACGACTTCGCCCTGTTCGACCGTTTCCATGTCGAAGGCGGTTGCGACAATGTTGAACGCAATCAGGTGCGGCAGGTGCGAGGTGATCGCCAGCACGCGGTCATGCCGCGCCGCGTCCATAGATTCCACCTTGGCGCCGAGCCCTTTCCAGAACGCCGTGAGCTGTGCCAGCGCCTCCGCCTCTCCCGCCGCCCCGGTCTCGACCGGCGTCAGGATATGCCAGGCCCCCTGGAACAGCGTCGGGAAGCCGGCATCGGGGCCGGATTGTTCGGTGCCCGCAATCGGATGCCCGGGGATCATGTGAATGCGCCCATCGGCGGCGGCCGACAGCGCGCGCGCCGCTTCGCTTTTCACGGAGCCGACATCCGTCAGGATGGCGCCATCCTTCATCGCCGGCACTGCCCCGGCAGCGACATTGCCCAGCGCGCCAACCGGCACGCACAGGATCACGCAATCGGCCTGCGCCACGGCGGCTTCCAGCGATGGGGCGACTTCGCCGAGGCCGATCTCTGCCGCACGGGCCCGCACGTCCGGATTGGCGTCGTAAAGGACGATCTCGCCGGCCGTGCCATATTCGCGTGCCGCCCGGGCGATCGAGGAGCCGATCAGGCCCGCCCCGATGATGGCGATACGCGGAAAGACAGGGTCGGTCATGACGGGCACTTCTCTGCAGGGGCCTGGCGCGGCTGCTTGGTGGGCAATGGACCCCGATGCGTCAAGGGGGCGCGCGGGGCTTTGACACGGTGCGGAGTGGCGGCGCGGCGCCCACCCTGCCCGGATGAACGACACAGCCCCGGTACTTTATGGCCTGCGCCAGCGCTGCGGCGGCTGCGGCGAAGGCCGCCTGTTTTCGGCCTATCTGAAGCTTAACGAGGTATGCCCGCATTGCGGCCGGGACATGCGCGCCGCCGACACGGCGGACGGCCCGGCCTTCTTCGTCGGCTTCGGCGTGCTGATCCTGACCGCGCCTTTCCTGTTCCTGATCCCGATGAGTCCCCTGCCGCCGCTGATGAAGGCGGGCGCCATCGTGTTTGTCGCACTGGTGATCACCGGCCTGTCGATGTGGCTCCTGCCGGCGGCCAAGGGAATACTCCTCAACCTTCAGCTGCATCATCGTTCCGGCGAGGCCGAATTCGAGCGCAAGGACAGCTGACCGCCCGGGCCCCACGGCCGCTGCAAATCTGCTCGCCACCTTCCCCGCGATACGGTAAACACTAATCCGTTATGTCGATCACACCACAGGGTGGACATGGGTTCTCGGGACGAAAAAGTCGCCATCGCTGCCGCAACTGTTGCCCGGATGGAGCGGCAGAGCGAAAAACGCAAGGCTGGTGACGGCGCGCAGCAACAGGGGTCACCAATGCGTCTGATATTCGGAATTTTTCCGCTGCTGGTCATTCCAGTCATTCTCTACAACCTGATCGCCCTCGCGGGCGGCTCCGTCGAGATGACGGGCGCAGCCGGTGAACTGATCCGTGCCGGACAGGCGCCGATCAGCGGCCTTCTGGCCGAACGCTTCCTTGGGCTGCCGATGATTTCCGGCGTCGAATGGGTGCTCACCAAGGGCGACGCGATCGTCCTGCTCGCGGTCACCTTCCTCTTCCTCGAAATCCTGAAATCGACCAGCACCGGCACCGCCACGATCATCAATCACGGCATCTCACTGCTGCTCTTCATCATCTGCCTCGTACAGTTCCTGCTGATGCCGAACTTCGCAACCTCCACCTTCTTCATCCTGATGGCGATGACACTGCTCGATGTACTGGCAGGCGTGATCGTCACCATCGTCTCAGCCCGCCGCGACTTCGGTGTTGACGGCAACATCTGAACGAAGCCAGAGGGCAAAAACCGGAAACGCGCCTGCGTTTCCGGTTTTTTCATGGAGCCTGCAGCAGGCCTAGTCCTTGCGGGAAATCTCGCTCAGCTGCTTCTGGATCAGCTCCATCTGCTCCTGCATCGCGGCCATCGCTTCGGCCTGGTATTCGAGGAACGGATTGGCCGCCGCCGGTGACGCCCGGTCATTGCGGCTTGCCTGGAACACGGTCGGCACGAACATCTTCATGGCCTGCTCGAACATCACCATATTGCGCTGGGCCTGCGCCTCGAGCAGGTTCATCGGATTGGCAACCTTGCGCCATTCCTTCTGCGAGTCCGAGAACGAGTTCATCGACATGTCGAGGAAGGCCGGCAGGAAGGTCTGCGCGCCGCCGCCATAGAAGCCGATCAACTGGCGCAGGAAGTTCAGCGGCAGGGCGCCCTGCCCCTTGGTTTCCTGCTCGAAGATGATCTGGGTCAGAACCTGCCGCGTGAGATCATCGCCTGTCTTGGCATCGCGGACTTCAAAGTCCCGGCCCTCGCGCACGAGGTCCGAAAGATGGTCCAGCGTCACGTAAGAAGAGGTCGACGTGTCGTAGAGACGCCGGTTCGCATACTTCTTGATGATGATCGGTCCACCCGATCCATTTGTCTTGGCCATGTCCTCGCCCTAGTTCTCGCCGGGTCCGTGCCGGGCAAGCAATTATTGTGCTAGTGCGAAATGATCGCACAAAAGACGCGCTTGACCAATGCGGTATTGAAGTTGCAGGCAGGTTCACTAGAAAAACTCAAACGGGAGGACGACTTTAAATGGCGCGTACAGCACTGGTCACAGGCGGAACACGGGGCATCGGCAAGGCCATCAGCGAGATGCTGAAGGCCAAGGGTTACACCGTTGCGGCCAATTACGGCGGCAATGACGCCGCCGCCGCCGAGTTCTCCAAAGCAACCGGCATCAAGGTTTTCAAATTCGATGTGGCCGATTATGGCGCAGTCGGCGAAGGCCTGAAGGCCGTCGAAGCCGAAGTGGGACCGGTCGACATCCTGGTTAACAATGCCGGCATTACGCGCGACGCGCCTTTCCACAAGATGACCCTCGCCCAATGGCAGGAAGTGATCAACGTCGACCTCACCTCCGCATTCAACGTCACCCGCCAGGTCTGGGACGGCATGCGCGACCGCAATTTCGGCCGCATCATCAACATCTCCTCGATCAACGGCCAGAAAGGCCAGTTCACGCAGGCGAACTATTCCGCCGCCAAGGCCGGCCTGATCGGCTTCACCAAGGCCCTCGCCTATGAAGGCGCCAAGAAGGGCATCACCTCGAACGTCGTCGCCCCCGGCTATATCGACACCGAGATGCTCC
>CALGEF010000195.1 GCA_937881755.1 uncultured Acidobacteriota bacterium | reverse complement strand
CGATACCGATGCCTTGCGCGATACACTTCTTGGCACGCTCCTCGGCCTTGTGCGCTATAGCGGCCAGGACGTGCTGATCGATCCCAGCCTGGTGCGCCAGCCGCTGCCGGAGACCGTGGCGCAGGCCTTCGAGGCCGTCGATAGTGGCTTGGGGCCGATTGTTCTGGAACCGCTGCGCGATCTGGTCGAGCGCGGTTCGGTGCTCAGTCTCTATGATACCGGGTTGGCAGAGTGCTGGTCTCGTCGCCGCTGGCTCCACAGCCTGCGCGGCCGCCAGCGTGCCTTCTGGCTTCCGACCTGGGGCAGGGAACTGGTCCTGCAGGCGCCGGTGACGTCCTCGGACACGTCTGTCTTCGTCGCAGCCCTCGCCGATCCCGGCGCCTGGACCGGACGGCATGTGATGTTCGATATCGCCTCTGGCCCGGTGGTCCGCCAGATCACCAATGTCGTCTTTGATGCGCTTGGTCTCAAGCTGACCATCGCGGCACCCGGCAAGAACATTCCCGTCACAACGCCCATTCATCTGCTTACGAAGGTCCGGCTCGATACCGACCGGATCGAACTGGAACATTTTGGCAATCGCTCCGAGTTCGCGGCGAGCGTCATCGAGATACCCGCATGACCTACGATCTTGCCGAGACCTCGACTGCTGAAGGGCGGCCGTATTTCCTGTACCTCTTTGCCGAAGGCCATGAGGTCTGGCGGTTCACCAGCCGGGCGGCGGCCTGGACCTCGCCTGCTGGCGTTATTTTCGATGAGGTTGAGGATCTGATCTGGAGCCCGTCCGCCGTCAGTCACGGCTCCGTCGTCCAGAGCAGCGACCCACGGCGGGTCGATCTCAGCGTCGCCTTTCCGCTCTCCGATCCGTTCGCCCGCCGCTATCTCGGCCTCCGCGGCCGGGCGGTCACAACGCTCACCATCTTCCGGGGACACGAACAGGTGCCAACAGAGGTGGTTGCACATTGGAAGGGCCGTGTTGTCTCGGCCCGGGTCGAGGGGCAGCGCATTACCCTGCGCTGTGAATCGCTGTTCACCTCCATGCGCCGCGAGGGCGTGCGCGCCAAGTACCAGCGGCTCTGTCGCCATGCGCTCTATTCTCGGGGCTGCCGTCTCGACATTGAGACATTTTTCGTCGGGGGCACGGCAAGCGCGCATCAGGGTCTGACGATCACAGTGCCTGAGGCCGCATTGCTGCCAAACGGCTGGTTCCGGGGCGGTGTGCTGCGCCACGCGGGCCTTCTGGGGTTCATCGCTGGGCATGTCGGAGATGCACTGACGCTTTCCGGCCGGATGCCCGATCTGGAGGCCGCCATTGAGGATCCCGAAGCCCTGGCCCTCGTCGAGATCGCCCCTGGCTGTGATCTGCGGCGCGACACCTGCAAGTCCAAGTTTGGCAACCTGCTGAACTTCGGAGGCTTTCCCGACATTCCCGGCCGCAACCCGTTCGGGGGAACGAGTATCATGTAGTGTCCGAACCATGCGGGACTGAGATCGGCCCGGTATCTGTTCGACAGTGCGAACCAGTCACCCAATGAAAGGACCCAGATAACGCCTCCCAGCCTCAACTCCCAAATGCTGCTAAGTCACGGTCTCTTGGTTGCGTGTAAACAAACAGTCGCTCGTTGGACAAATGGCCATCACCGTTGCAGTTTCTGGCGACATGAGAATGACGGAGGAAGGGGCAACGGTCTCTGAGCAGCTCCCCCCTCCAAACCTCACATGCCTCCGTCCGGCAAGGCCGGTAATTGCCGCAGGTAAAGCAGGATGGCCGCAAGGTCATCATCGGTCATCTTTGCAAGATAGGGGTATGGCATCGGTGGCAGCATCGGCACATCCCCCGGCCGTAGCCCTGCAACGATCATCCTGCCCAGCTCTT
>CALGEF010000194.1 GCA_937881755.1 uncultured Acidobacteriota bacterium | reverse complement strand
GTTGCCGCGAGCAACTGGTACACTGTTGGCTCCAGTCGCAGCAACAAATCCGCGCACACGATCAAGGTCAGTTGACTCAGTACGCGATTTTACGCTGTCGTTTGAATACCGAAGACTACCGGACAGGTTGAACCAGTCTGTAAAGTCGTAACCGATACTCGCGTAAAGTCCGTAGTTCTCCTGATAATTTCGCGTAATCAAGTTGAGATTTCTGGCTTGAAGCGTGTTGAACGAGCCTCGCGTTGTGTTTACCGCCGGCGTTACGACCGGGTTGCGCCCGACCTGGAACTGATTGACCGGATTGTCGAAGCGCCGGAAGTCGGCGCCAACGAGCCAGGTGAGCGGACCATCATCTTTGGAAACAAGGCGAATTTCCTGTGTGAAAATGTTCGTCCGGCTGTCGGTTGAGTTGGCGCACTTACCCGCCGGATCCGCACCAGTCGCATCGAGATCAGCGGCCGTTGCTGGGCGACCGCCCGTCAAGACGAACTGCCCCAACGCATTCCGTCCAAGCACGGCCACATTTCTGCCACCAATAGGAACCGGGCCAGCGGTTCTGGCTGCCGTCGTTGCGCCGCACTGCGCCGGAAGTGCACGCAGTACGCCTCCTAGGTAGCCCTTGTCAGCATCGAAAGAGATATCATAGTCGCGCTGGCGATAGCCGGTGATCGATTGTGCAACGGCGAACGGAAGGTCCCAGTTTATACGCAGGTTAGCCGTCAAGGTCCCCTCGTCATATGAGCCAGGCGTATCGAACGCCTGGCGATAGATGCTACCTGGATCCGTCCCGGGGAAGCCGACTTGCAAGCCAGCAACACTTGGATCGCGGTCAGGTAGCGGGTTGCCCAGGAGATCAACCGGATTGCCATTGGCCGTGAAGAACTGGCCGGGCACCGTCGCCGTTACGATGCCACCATAAAGACTGTCTGTAACCGCCTCACCATAGTCAACGATCAGGGTTGCATCGAGATCTTCACTGATCAACGCCTTTAGGCCCATGCGGCCACCGCCAAATGATCCACTGTCGAATGACTGGCCGTTGTAGAAGTCGTTTTGGTAGAACCCCTCCTTGTCCTGATAGACCGCCCCGATCCTAAGGAAGAGCCGATCCTCGATCAGCGGCGTGTTGTATACAGCTTCGACGCGCGTTTCCTCGTTGCTGAAATCATACTGGGACGTGACCCGGTATTCGCGGTGAGGCGCAGGTTCGTGGTTGTTCATGATGACGACGCCGCCGACCGCGTTGCGTCCATACAGAGCCCCTTGAGCTCCGCGATACACCTCGGTCTGCTGTGAATCGAAGTAGTCCAAGCGCTCGAAGCCACGGCCGCCAAACCCGCCAGCTACTTCGGCCCCGTTCCTGAACTGAGTTGTTGCCGACGATGTAAACGGCGTCACGCCGGTGCCGGCCCCGCGGATAAAGAATTCCTGGTTGCCGTTGAGATCTACTTCTACACCTGTGAACAGAATGCCTAAATCGGCTTCGGTGGTGAACCCGCCTAGGTCAAGTATCTCCTGTTCTGTGACAACAGTTCCAGATACCGGAACGTTCTGAAGCGCCTCCGCTCGGCGCCGAGCTGTAACGATAATGGTGTCCAAATCTAAGGTGTCTAAATCTGTGCGTTCGTCTTTTGAGGCGCTCAACCCGTCCGAAGTCGTCGCCCCTTGACCAGCAGGCTGTGCCGTCGGCGACTGCTGTGCTTGTGCCGATCCAGCGGCCCCAACAGCTAGTGTGGCCGAAACTCCAAGCGCAAGCGCCGATGCTGAACGCAGTGAAACTTTGAAAGACATGAAAAGGACCCTCCCCGGGATTACTGCTTGTTATATTGTATGACAATCTCTCTTTCTTATGGCAGCCCTGTCAAGCCATGAATGGAAAAAGAGTTGTGACCGGAGCCGAAATGCTCGGGTGCGTACAATTTTTTCTAACGCAGTAGACGGAGGAATTTCCTGAGGCTGCGTTCATTCAAGCTAGTGAATGGCATGCCGAGTGAATCGCCCCTGAGGACAGGATCGTTTTTTTGTCGGGCAGCGTCAAAGGATAATCCGCGTAGTGATCTTTTACATGGTTGGAAAAGGGCGGCTTACCAAAGTTCAATTCGTGAAGATTTGAATCATTGGCATCTAGCGCCTTTTGCAACGTCCATAGTAATGAACTGGTTTGCTAGAACTTCCGGGAAGCAAACACGTTCGCCGGAGGGCAGGACAACTTCAGCATCGACCACCTTTCTTACACCCAAACCGAAATGCGCAAACGGCTCGTGGCTGCTCTTGTAGCTCGTTACCGTAAAATAGTCCTGACGTGCGAGGAATCTGTTGGTCTCTGGATCTGAGATCAGCACCTTCGAACCAATCAATTGACGTTGCGGGTATCCGGCCAGCTCGATACGAAGCCAGCCAAACGCAGACCCCATCGCTGCCGAATTATTCCAGTAGATTCGATCACTATTCTGATCAGCGCGTTCGCCCTCCGTCAGCCCCAGACGCGCCACCTGGCCACTTCCGGAGTTTCTAGCGGCTTCATAAAAATCAAGCCAGCCATCTCCGTCAATATCCATCACTTCTCCGGAAATCATGTTCTCAGAGAGGCCCGACCAAGTCGTTGCCATTGGCTCGAACACACCAGTTCCATCATTGCGGAAAAAGACATCGCGTAGGAAGTCCCAGTTGTTGTCAAGCTCGTGTCGGTCAAGCAAAATAAAGTCACGCCAACCGTCATTGTCCCAATCTCCTGAAACCAGGTCCGCGGTCCAGAACATTAGGTGTTTAGCGTCGACA
>CALGEF010000193.1 GCA_937881755.1 uncultured Acidobacteriota bacterium | reverse complement strand
CAGATCGTCGAGGATCCGGCGGCCAGCGAACTGTACGCGCCGTTCCTCTCGCTGCCCGAGACGATCGCGCCCGAGGTGGCGGCGCGTCTGAAGGCGGATGGGCTTGCGGCCGTCGCGAACGCCGTCCAGGCCTACCGCGATACCGCCCGTTTCATCGATCTCGCCTATGCGCCGGCTGCCCGCGCGCAGGCCGGGATCGCAGGCCTGCCCGGTGGCCGCGAGGCCTATGCCGCCGCAGTTGACGGCCATACGGCCGGCGCCGGCTACTCGCCCGAGGACATCCACGCCATCGGGCTGACAGAAGTCGCCCGCATCCGCGCCGAGATGGACGAGGTTATGGCGCAGACCGGCTTCATGGGCTCGTTTGCGCAATTCCAGGCGTTCCTGCGCACGGATCCTCAATTCTATGCCCAGACGGATACCGAGTTGATGGCCAAGGCCAGGGAGATCACGGACCGGATCGACCCGATCCTGCCGCTCTGGTTCAACCAGCTGCCGAAGCTGGGCTATACGGTCGATCCCGTTCCGCTCTCGATTGCGCCCGGCTACACGACGGGGCGGTATTCGCAGGGCGATCCCGCCGAGGGCCGCAAGGGGAGCTATCTCGTCAACACCTACGCGCTGGAGCAACGTCCACTTTATGAACTTCCGGCGCTGTCCGCCCACGAAGCGGTCCCGGGTCACCACCTGCAGATCGCGCTCGCGCAGGAGATGGAGGGCCAGCCGCGCTTCCGGCAGGAATACTACGCCACCGCCTTCGGCGAAGGCTGGGGCCTTTATGCCGAGCGGATTGCGGGCGAGGCCGGCATTTATCAGACACCCTACGAGCGTTTCGGCGCTCTCTCCTACGAGATGTGGCGCGCCTGCCGGCTCGTCGCCGATACCGGGCTGCACTGGTATGGCTGGACGCGCGCGCAGGCCGAGGCCTGCTTCATCGACAACTCGGCCCTCAGCCCTTTGAATATCGAGACTGAAGTCACCCGCTATATCGGCTGGCCGGGGCAGGCGACCGCCTACAAGATCGGCGAACTCAAGATCCGTGCCCTGCGCGCCGAAGCTGAGGCGGCCCTCGGCGAGCGGTTCGACATCCGCGAATTCCACGATGTGGTGCTGGGGCAGGGAGCCGTGCCGCTGGATGTGCTGGACGCGCAGGTGAAGGCGTGGGTGGCGGCGTCAGTTCCTTGAACGCTCTTCCCTCTTGCGGGAGGGGAGGGAAGTAGGGCCGCGCGCCTTGCTCTTTCCCATCCCCCGCGCCACATGTGCGGCGCATGCTCCACTTCTTTGAACGCCGTATCGATCCGTTTCCGGAGACCCGCGCCGGCGTTCCGCCGGGGGGGCTGCGCGCTTTCGTCTGGCACTATATCCGGGACGCTGCGCCCTGGCTGATAGCCATGTCCTGCTTCACGGCGCTGATCGCGGTGGGCGAGGTAGCGCTTTTCGGATTTCTCGGCGGCATCGTCGACTGGCTCTCCACCGCCGAACGGGAAGGCTTCTTCGAGCGGGAAGGCGGCCGCCTCGCACTGATGGCCAGCATCCTGCTGATCGGCCTGCCGCTTGCCACGCTGGCGCAGGCGCTGATCGTCTATCAGGGCCTGATGGGCAATGTGCCGATGAGCGCGCGCTGGCGCATGCACCGGCAGATGCTCGGCCAGTCGATGGGTTTCTTTGGCAATGAATTCGCTGGCCGCGTCGCCACCAAGGTGATGCAGACGGCGCTCTCCGTGCGCGAAGTCGTGATGAAGATTCTCGACGTCTTCGTCTTCGTGCTCGTCTACTTCTTCTCGGCGCTCGCGCTGATCGGCGCGGCGGACTGGCGCCTCGCTGCGCCGCTGATCCTCTGGCTTGCGGTCTATGCCTGCCTGCTCTGGTATTTCGTGCCGCGCCTGGGAAAGATCGCGGAGAAACAGGCCGATGCCCGCTCGGTCATGACCGGCCGGATCGTTGATTCGTACACGAACATCCAGACCGTGAAGCTGTTTGCTCATTCCGGCCGAGAGGAAACCTATGCCCGGGACTCAATGTCGGGTTTCCTGGGCACCGTGCACGGCCAGATGCGCCTCGTCACCGGATTCAACGTCATCGTCTATCTCAACAACTCGCTGCTCGTCTTCCTCATCGCCGCCTCGGGTATCCTGCTCTGGACCGGGAATGTCGTCGGCGCCGGCGCCGTGGCCGTTGCAGTCGGCCTTGCGCTGCGCATGAAGGCGATGTCGCAATGGATCATGTGGGAAGTCGCCGGCCTCTTCGAGAATATCGGCGTCGTCTATGACGGCATGGCGATGCTGGACAAGCCTGTGGCCGTGGTCGATGCCCCGGGCGCTGCGGCCTTGCCGCGCGTCAAGGGCGACATCCGCTTCGAGAACGTCGCCTTCCATTATGGCAAGGGCGCGGGCGTCATCGAAGGCCTGTCACTCGCCATCCGCCCAGGCGAGAAGATCGGCCTCGTCGGCCGCTCCGGCGCGGGTAAGACCACGCTGACCAACCTGCTGCTGCGTTTCTACGACGCCGAAGGCGGCCGCATCCTCGTGGACGGTCGGGACATTTCGAAGGTCACGCAGGAATCCCTTCGGGCACAGATAGGTGTGGTGACGCAGGACACGTCCCTACTGCACCGCTCCATCCGCGAGAACATCGCCTATGGCCGCCCCGGCGCGACGGATGACGAAATACGCAGCGCCATCGGCAAGGCCGCCGCGAGCGATTTCGTGGAAGCGCTCGAAGACGCGCGTGGCCGCCGCGGCCTCGAGGCGCATGTCGGCGAGCGCGGCGTGAAGCTTTCCGGCGGCCAGCGCCAGCGCATCGCGATCGCCCGTATCTTCCTGAAGGACGCGCCGATCCTGATCCTCGACGAGGCAACCTCGGCGCTCGACTCCGAGGTTGAAGCGGCGATCCAGGAACACCTCTTTGAGCTGATGGAAGGCAAGACCGTGATCGCCATCGCGCATCGTCTCTCCACCATCGCCGCGATGGACCGCCTCGTCGTGCTCGACGCCGGCCGGATCATCGAGCAGGGGACACATGACGAACTCGTCGCGGCCGGCGGCCTCTATGCCGATCTCTGGGCCCGCCAGTCCGGCGGCTTCCTTGTCCAGCCGGAGCGGATCGAAGCCGAAGAAGTTCCGGCGGAATAGACAATGAAGCTGACGATCATCGAGACGGGGCAGGTGCCCGCTGCGATCCGCGAGAGGTTCCCTGACTATCCGGAAATGTTCCGCCGCATGGTCGCGCAGGCGGACGGCGCCGTCTCTTGCGAGACCATCTCCATCATCAAGGGGGAAGAGCTGCCCGATCCTGCGAGGCTCGACGCGGTGCTTTATACCGGCTCCCCCGCCGGCGTGTACGACCCCGAGCCGTGGATCGCTCCCCTGGCGGACTTCATACGCAGCGCCGCGACGGCGCGCACCCCGCAGGTCGGAATCTGCTTCGGCCACCAGATCATGGGCGAGGCGCTCGGCGGCAAGGTTGTCAAATCCCACAGGGGATGGGGCGTTGGCCGGCACACCTACGAGATTGTTCGGTGTCCGGACTGGAGCGGCGTCCCGTGCCCGCCGACGCTCAGCGTCGCGGTCAGCCACCAGGACCAGGTGGTGGTGAAGCCGCCGTCGGCCTCGATCATCGCCCGGTCGGAGTTCACGCCTTTCGCCGGGCTCAACTATGAAGACTTCCCGGCGATCAGCTTCCAGTGCCACCCTGAGTTTGAACCGGACTTTGCCGCCGCGCTTTACAATGCCCGGCGCGCGGCGCTTGGAGACGAGCGGGTTGCGGCCGCCGTCGCGTCACTGGAAGGCGAGTGCGACCGCCGCCTCCTGGCAGGCTGGATCGTCAGTTTCCTGCGTGCCAGCGCAGGAAACTGACGACCGCTTTTACGACCCGAACCGGTAGCGTACGCCGACGCTCAGCACGGTCTGGGTGTTTTCGATGTTCAGGGTGCCGGGGAACAGCCTGTTCTGCAGCTCGACATCTTCGGTCGCGCGGTAAGCCGCCTCGCCGTAGAGATCAATCCGGTCATTTACGGACCAGGTCGCGCCTGCCTTCAGCTGGTAGGCAAACTTGCTCTCGCTATCGTCAATGATCCCGACGCCCGACGGGCTGTATGTCACCGACACATTGGAATAGCCGAGTCCTGCGCCGACATAGGGGCTGATCACTCCGTCCCGGTTGAAGTCATAGTAGAGGTTGGCAAACACGCTGGTCGATTCGATCTGGTCACCGTTCGGTGTCGCGACGATCTGGCCAACGGTTGCGCCAAGCTTGGTCGGTGAGCCCGTCAGCACCGCTGCGTCTACCCCGTCAATCACCGTGCCGGCGACATTGACACCGGAATGGGTATCCACATCGGCCTTGGTATAGGTGAGTTCGATGCCTGAGCGCAGGCCATTGTCATACCGCGCGCCGAACTCGCCGGAGACGGCGTAACCATTTTCGAACCCGGTCTCCCAGCCATACGGCGTGCCAGCCGCGATGGCGGTGCCGAAAGGAAGGGCCGGGGCGCCATTGCCGGTCGTGAATGCGCCAGTCTCGCCTTTGTTGGAGATGTCGTTCTGGAGAACGTAGCCGACCGAGCCGCCCACGTACCATTCCTGGGCGGCGGCGGGCAGAGCGAGGGTTGCACACGCGGCGCCGAGCGCCAGGATTGCAATGCGAAGGTTCATTCTGAATTTCCTTTCAGGCTGCAGAGGGCGGGGTTGAAATAAGCTGGCGCCCTCACTGACCCGAAAAATATCGTAACCTATATATTATACAATATGATATCTCTCACTTTTTCGTGAAGTTCCGTTCGCCCGGCCCCTTTCGCCTCTGGCGCGAAGTCTGCAATAGAAACGCCAGTGGCTGCGCCCCATCCGGGACGCGCGCCGAAACCCGTTTCACGGAGACACACATGCTGCCGAAGCCGCGCGCCGATCTGGCCCCTAACACGCTCGAATTCGAAATCCTGCCGCTGGTGAAGCCCACGGGTTTCCGCGAGTATGACGCCCGCTGGTGGTTCAACGGCATCGGCCACGCGAAGGCGCCGGAGCTGAACCTCACCGGCGTCCAGGCCCTCGGCCTCGGCATGGCGACGCTGTTCCACGAACTCGGCGTGAAGCCCACGGTCGTCACCGGCCACGATTTCCGCTCGATCAGCCAGCCGATCAAGAACGCGCTCTCGCTCGGACTGATCGCCGGCGGCTGCGAAGTGCTGGATGTCGGCCTCGCCCTCTCGCCGATGGTCTACTGGAGCCAGTTCGAACTGGACGCCGCCTGCTGCGCCATGGTCACTGCCTCGCACAACGAGAATGGCTGGACCGGCGTGAAGATGGGCGCCAACCGTCCGCTCACGTTCGGGCCGGACGAAATGGGCCAGCTCAAGCAGATCGTGATGAACGGCCGCTTCGCAGAGCGCGCAGGCGGATCGATCCGCCGGATCGACGGCCTGCGCGAGAAATACATCCAGGCCATCGTCGGCGATACACGGCTGACGCGGAAGATCAAGGTCGTCGCCGCTTGCGGCAACGGCACTGCGGGCGCCTTCGCCGGCGACTGCCTGCGCGCGCTTGGCGCCGAAGTGATCGAGATGGACTGCAACCTCGACAACACCTTCCCTAAATACAATCCGAACCCGGAAGATCAGGAAATGCTGCATGAGATGTCGCTCGCGGCAAAGGCGCACGGCGCCGATGTCGTACTCGGATTTGACGGGGACGGGGACCGCTGCGGCGTGGTCGACAATACCGGCGAGGAAATCTATGCCGACAAGATCGGCCTGATGCTCGCCCGCGACCTTTCGAAGAATTATCCGAACGCGAAATTCGTCGTCGATGTGAAATCCACCGGCCTCTATAAGACCGACCCGGTGCTGAAAGCCAATGGGGCCACCGTCGACTATTACAAGACCGGCCATTCCTACATCAAGCGCCGTACTAACGAACTCGGGGCGCTCGCCGGTTTTGAGAAATCCGGCCACTTCTTCTTCCGCCCGCCCATCGGCCTTGGCTATGATGATGGCCTCGTCGCCGCCAAAGCCGTGCTCGAGATGCTGGACCGCAACCCGGGCCGCACGATGGCTGACCTCAAATCTGAACTCGGCATTGCCTACACCTCGCTGACCATGTCGCCCCATTGCGGCGATGAAGTGAAGTACGGCGTTATCGACAAGATGGTCGCCGAATACCAGGCCCTCGGCGGGACGACCATTCTTGGACGCAAGGTCGTGGACGTGAATACCGTCAACGGCGCCCGCGTCACGCTGGAAGACGGCTCGTGGGTACTGGTGCGCGCCTCGTCCAACAAGCCGGAGCTTGTCGTTGTGGTCGAATCGATGACCAGCGAAGCCGACATGAAGGATCTCTTCCACAAGGAAGTGAAACCCCGCCTCGGCAAGCACAAGGAAGTCGGCGCGTACAATCAGGAAATCTGATCGCCCTGAAAACGTTCGAACATGAAAGCCCGCTCTCAGGAGCGGGCTTTTTTACGACCAGAGTGTCAGCAGCCCCGCGATCACCAGGCCCTTGCCGAGGACATACTTCGCCGTCAGCGGCTCGCCCAGCCAGAGGTGCGCGAGCACCGGGACTATGACGTAGGTCAGGGCCATGAAGGAACAGGCGTAGGAGAGCGGCACGGTCTTCAGCACATAGATCCAGAGCAGCGTCGCCTCGCCATAGAGTGCCAGTGATCCGATAAACAGCAGGCTCAGCAGCACCGACTACACGGGCCCGCCGGACGCGGCCCGCGCGCGCCTGCGCACAGCGGGTGTGGACTATCTCCTTGTCTGTCCGTCAGACGCCGACATGCAATTCTTCGCCGGCCATGCGCCGGACGGGCTGATCGGCGAGATCATCGCGTCCCGCCCGCCAGCCTGGCTGGAGCCGGCCCTCGCGGTCGGCCCGGCCACGATCTACCGCATCCGGACTGACTGAAACGCCTCAGCCTGCCGGGCCGTAAGTGGCCATCGCGGCATCGTCGAGTTCGCTTGCCCGGATATAGCCGCGCCGCGACTTGAGCCGCCCGAGATAGGCCTCCACGCGCGGCGTCTTCGGGATCGATCTGAACTGGCTGCCCCAGCTGATCTGCGAGCCCATGTAGACATCCAGCGCAGAGAATTTCGGCCCGAGCAGATAGCCGTCTTCCGGCACGGCGCTCTGCAGCACCTCCAGTGCGCGGTCAAAATCTCCGTACCCGACCATCCCGGAGGCTTCCGCGCTGACTTCGACGTTCAGCGCGCGGTTCGTGCTCGCCGCCTCCCACGGCCCGGCTGCAAATATCATCCAGCGGTAATAGTCGGCCCGCGCGTCCTGCGGCGAGGCGAGATCCGCCTTCGGAAAGGCGTCGGCAAGGTAAAGACAGATCGCCGCGCACTCGGTCACCACCTTGCCGTCATGCACGATGGCCGGAACCTTCCGCATCGGGTTCACGTCCGCATATTCCGCAGAACTCATTTCCGGTCCGTAGCGCAGGTAGCGCGTCTCGTACGCCGCCCCCGTTTCTTCCAGCATCCAGCGTGCAATCCGCCCCCGCGACATAGGGTTTGTATAGAGAATGAGGCTCATCCCGCCCTCCCGTTTGTTCATGTTTTGATCCTGTTGCTAACGATTGCGCTAGTCAACCCGGTTCCCTTGCGGCAGACGCCCCTTGACCCTTTCGCACAAAAATTGCACCCCGCACGCGTTCATCCGCTTTGTGTTTTTTTGAGGGATTGCCCATGCGTGTCGCGATTATCGGAACGGGCTATGTCGGCCTCGTGTCAGGCGCCTGTTTTGCCGATTTTGGCCACATCGTCACCTGCGTGGACAAGGACAAGTCCAAGATCGACAAGCTGCACGCGGGGATCATGCCAATCTACGAGCCGGGTCTCGATGATCTCGTCGCCAAAAACGTCAAGGAAGAGCGCCTGTTCTTCACGGTGGATGCCGCCGAAGCCGTGAAGGACGCCGACGCGGTATTCATCGCGGTCGGCACCCCGTCGCGCCGCGGCGATGGCCATGCCGACCTTTCCTATGTCTATGCCGCTGCCGAAGAGATCGGCCAGATGATGACCGGCTTCACCGTCATCGTCACCAAGTCGACCGTCCCCGTCGGCACCGGCGACGAAGTCGAGGCGATCATCCGTAAGGTGCGCCCGGACGGCGACTTCGCGGTCGTCTCGAATCCGGAATTCCTGCGCGAAGGCGCCGCCATCAAGGACTTCAAGATCCCCGATCGCGTTGTCGTCGGCACCGATGACGACCGCGCCCGCCAGGTCATGAAGGAACTCTACCGCCCGCTCTTCCTCAACGAGACGCCGATTCTTTTCACCGAGCGGCGCACCTCGGAGCTGATCAAGTACGCCGCCAACGCCTTCCTCGCCGTGAAGATCACCTTCATCAACGAGATGGCGGACCTGTGCGAAAAAGTCGGCGCCAATGTCCAGGAAGTCTCGCGCGGCATCGGCCTTGATGGCCGCATCGGCAAGAAGTTCCTGAATGCCGGCCCCGGCTATGGCGGCTCGTGCTTTCCGAAAGACACGCTCGCCCTGACCAAGACCGCAAACGATTATGGCAGTCCGGTGCGCATCGTCGACACGGTCGTCGAGGTTAACGCGGCCCGCAAGAAAGCGATGGCCGCGAAAGTCATCGCAGCGATGGGCGGCGACGTGAACGGCAAGACGATCGGCGTGCTCGGCCTCGCCTTCAAGCAGAACACAGATGACATGCGCGACGCCCCCTCGCTTGACATCCTCCCGGCCCTCACGGCCGCCGGCGCCCGCGTCGTCGCCTATGATCCGGAAGCGATGAAGGAAGCGGCCCACCTTCTGAGCGGAATCGAATTCGCAGGCAGTGCTTACGCGGCGATCGACGGCGCCGACGCGATGGTGATCATCACCGAATGGGATTCCTTCCGCGCGCTCGATTTCGGCCGCATCAAGGGCGCGATGAAGGGCAATGTCGTCGTTGACCTGCGCAACATCTATTCGCCCGAAGACATGGCCCGGTATGGCTTTGCCTATACGTCGATCGGCCGGCCGGTCGCCTGAGGCCCCTTACGGCGGCGCGGGGACACGCTCCATCCGGTAGCGGGGGAGCGTTTCTGTCTTCGCCGCTATTGGAGCGCGGGTCCTGATTGGTTAAGGAAGCCCCAGCGACTTCTCACCAGACCGGAAACCCGACCCATGAAATTCTTCGTCGACACTGCCGACACGAAAGATATCGCCGACCTCGCCGCCACCGGCCTCATCGACGGGGTGACCACCAACCCGTCGCTGATCGCCAGGTCCGGCCGCCCCTTCGCGGAAGTCATCGCCGAGATCTGCGCGCTGACCCCTGGCCCTGTGAGCGCCGAAGTCGTCGCGGCCGATTATGACGGCATGATCAAGGAAGGCCGCAAGCTCGCCAAGATCGCCTCCAACGTCACGGTAAAGCTGCCGCTGACGCTTGACGGCCTGAAGGCATGCAAGACGCTGACTGGGGAGGGCACGCAGGTCAACGTCACGCTCTGCTTCTCAGCAAACCAGGCGCTGCTCGCGGCGAAAGCCGGCGCGACCTTCATCTCGCCCTTCATCGGCCGCCTCGACGATATCCATCTCGACGGCATGGACCTGATCCACGAGATCCGCCAGATCTACGACAACTACCTGTTCGACACTGAAATCCTCGCCGCCTCGATCCGCACGGCCAACCATGTCAAGCTCTGCGCCCTCGCCGGCGCCGACGTGATGACCGCACCCCCTGCCGTCATCAAATCCCTCGTCAATCATCCGCTGACAGACAAAGGCCTCGAGACGTTCCTCGCCGACGCGAAGAAAGCCGGTATCAAGGTCTGACCATGTCAGACCGAGATGGCCCGAAAGGCCGCGTCCTCATCATTGCCGGATCGGACTCCGGCGGCGGCGCCGGCATCCAGGCCGACATCAAGGCTGTCGCGATGCTCGGCGGCCATGCGATGACCGCCGTCACGGCCATCACGGTGCAGGACACAAAAGGCGTCCACGGTGTCTGGCCGGTCCCGCTGGAGGCCGTCCTCGGCCAGATCAAGGTCACGCTCGCTGATATCGGTGCCGACACGATCAAGACCGGAATGCTCGGCTCGGCCCAGCTGGTCGAGGCGATCGCCGAAGCCCTTCACGCGCAGGCGGGACTTACCCCGCGCGTCATCGACCCCGTGATGGTCGCCACATCCGGAGACCGCCTCGTCGACGAGCGCGCCATCGGCGCGATCCGGTCCGAACTGATCCCGCGCGCCCGCCTCGTCACGCCGAATGCGCCGGAGGCGGAGGTTCTCACCGGCAAGCCGGTCGAGACCATCGACGGCCAGCGCCGCGCCGCCGAACGCCTGCTCGAACTCGGCGCGCACGGCGCCCTCGTCAAGGGCGGCCATATCGACGGCCATGTCATCCATGACGTGCTGCAGACCACGACCGGCGAATGGATTTTCGAATCGCCCCGGATACGGACGACCTCCACCCACGGCACCGGCTGCACCCTCGCCTCTGCCATCGCGGCCCTTCTCGCTCAGGGCCGCTCGGTGCCCGAAGCGGTCGAGGAGGGCAGGGACTATCTCTTAGGCGCCATAAAGGCCGCCAGGGGCCTCGGCAAGGGACACGGCCCGGTCCACCACGGCTGGCTGCTGGATGATCTCAAGCGTTAATCCCGGCGCAATCGCCCGGTAAGTGCCCGCACCGCCGCGCAGGGCGCAGACGCATCAGCCCATCTCAACACCCCATCAGAATTCTTCGTTTGTGCATCGTCCGTCCCCCTTGCGATCACATCCGCCTCAACCGGAGCCTTCGCCATGCTGTCGCTGCCCTTCTTCCAGGTCGATGCCTTTGCCGCCAAAGCCTTCGAAGGCAACCAGGCCTGCGTCATGCCGCTGGACGCCTTCCTGCCGGATGAAACGCTGCTCGCCATCGCCGCCGAGAACAACGTCGCCGAGACCGCCTACATCGTCCCCGCCGGTGAAGGCATCTGGAAGCTGCGCTGGTTCACGCCTGCCGTCGAAGTGCCGCTTTGCGGCCACGCGACGCTCGCTTCCGCGCATGTGCTCTTTTCGCAGCTCGGCTTCACCGGCGAGACCATCGCCTTTGATACGGTGAAGTCCGGCCGCCTTCTGGTGAAACGCCTCGCGGACGACCGGCTCGAGATGGACTTTCCGTCCGCGCCGATCCGGCCTGTTCCGGTCACGGACGACATCGCTGCGGCCCTCGGCGCGCGGCCCGTGGAAGCCTGGGGCGGGATGTTCTTCGCCGCGCGCTTCGAGACACCGGACGACGTGCGCGCCCTGAAGCCGGACCAGCGCGCGTTGAAGACCCTCGGCGCAACAAGCGACGGCTGGGACCGGGGCAATTTCGGCTGCTTCGCATTGGGCGGCGATGGCGCCGACGCGACCTCGCGCTTCTTTGCCCCCGGCTCTGGCATTGACGAAGACCCCGCCACGGGCAGCTGGCACACGATGCTCTCGCGCATCCTTGCGGAAAACTTCGGCAAGCCCGCCGCGCGCTGCTACCAGGCCTATCCCGGCCGCGGCGCCTGGGTCGGCGTGAAGCTGGAAGGGGACCGGTGCAAACTCACCGGCAACGCCGTCACGGTGATTGAAGGCCGCTTCACGCTCTAGGCGGGCACTTCCTTGCCCGCCCAGTCGAAGCATTTGCCGGAATCCTCCGGGGTCAGACGGTCCACCACATCCAGAAGGTAGCGCGCCGATTGCTCAGGAGAGAATAGTTTCTCGCCCGGAACGCTGGCCTGAAACGCCTTGGACAGCCCCGTATCGACCGTGCCCGGATGAAGGCTCACGCAGATGCTTCCCGGCGCCCGCCGCGCCTGCTCGATAGCAAAGTTGCGGATCAGCATGTTCAGCGCCGCCTTGGAAGCGCGGTAGGCATGCCAGCCGCCCAACCGGTTGTCGGAGATCGAGCCGACCCGCGCCGACAGCGCCGCAAACACGCTGCGCTCGGCCTTCGGCATCAGCGGCAGGACGTGTTTGGCAATCAGCGCCGGGGCAATCGTATTGGCTGCGAACACCCGCGCGAAGGCCTCTGCGCTCAGCGCCCGGTAGGTCTTCTCAGGCTGCACGCCGTCTGCGGACAAAAGCCCGCTCGCTACGAGGCAAAGCCCAACTTGCCCCGCCGAACCAATCTCGGCGGCCAGCGCAGCCAGCTGCGCCTCATCGGTAAACTCCGCCTGCCGGTTAAGGGTGCCTTCAATCTCCAAGCCGGACCGCGACACCGCGTACACGGACCGGTACCGGCCGGACGCAATCAGCCCCTCGGCCAACGCCCGCCCGATTCCGCCCGAACTTCCAAACACAACAGCCATCATGATCCCGCAGATCTAGGCCGGGGGGCGGAACAGGAAAGGGAAGTAGGGGGAATGGTGCCGCTTAGGTGACTTGAACACCTGACCCCCGCATTGCGAAGCGCCTTTGAATAGAATTTTATGGTCCTTGCGCATGCATGCGGATCATTGAAATTTGAAATTAAAACGTAGATTTTCTATGCTTTTCGCATTGTTGATGATTGCTACCATTTGTTGCAAAATGCCGCGTGCTTGCGGACATGGTGCGGGCACAAAAAGCCCCGAGCGGACGAATTTTTTGCTGGAGGCGAAAGCGAATGTCGGGGATCAAACGCAAGCTTACGCAGAAGTATGTCGACTCTGTTGCGCCTGAAGGCAAGCGTTTCATTGTCTGGGACACGGAGATTGCGGCGTTCGGCCTGCGAGTGCTTCCGACCGGCGCGAAGGCCTACATCATCCGCTACCGTATCGGTCAGGGCCGCCTCGCACGCGAGCGGATGATCACGCTGGGCAAGGCGGGGAGTCTGCGCTGCGAAGCTGCCCGGCAGAAGGCGAAGGACTTCCGGTCCGAAGCCCGGATCGGTCTTGACCCGGAAGCGGAACGCCGGCGCGATGAGCTCGGCATCCTGAAAGTCTCTGCACTGATTGAAATGTGGGGCAAGGAAGCGGCGCCCTACAACCGGCGCACTGGGGCGCCGCGAAAGTCGAAGCGCTACAACGATGACATCCGGCTGCTGAGG
>CALGEF010000192.1 GCA_937881755.1 uncultured Acidobacteriota bacterium | reverse complement strand
AGCCCGCAACCGCCTTGGAAATCCACAGCGTCTCGGCAACCGCAGCGATCTCCCCTGCAAACTGGCCGATCTCACAGCCGCCTTCGGCGGAGATCTCCGTAATGATCAGCCGCAGCGCGCCGGGCAGCCAGACCAGCAATACCAGCGAGCCGGTCAGCAGCAGCGACACGCCCTGGAAACGCGCAAACCCTGTCCGCCCGGCCGTGCCCGCAATCATCCGGATGCCGGTGATAGCTGCCCTGGCGCCGGAGGTGGCGGTGATCAGCACAAGGATGAGCGCGCCGAAGGCCCTGAGGCTGAGGCCCGCAGGCGTCATGTTGCCAATCACGTCGACGTCCGCTGTCGACAGCGCCTCGACATTCTGGCTGAAGAAACTGCTGATGGGCGCGGCGAGCTGCACGGCGAGCTCCGGCCGCAGGAACACCGTCAGCAAGGTCAGCGCCGGGTAGATCAGCGGGAAAATCGAAAACAGCGCGTAGATAGCAATGCCGCCGGTGACGATACGCACATACGGCCGGAACAGGCGGACCGCGGCGCGCCGCACCGGTTCGGTGATGTCAGAACGCCACTCGATGGTCATCGGGGGCCTTGTGCCACGTGCCTCCGCCCGCGCAGAGCGCGTAGGGCGCGCTTATACTTTTGTCATTCAGATGTCCGCTCATCCCCGCGCAGGCAGGGATCGGGGCAGGCGCAGGCGCGGGTGGCGCGGTGACCTGAGCCCCTCGCGTCCCTCATACAATTCGGGCAACTGATGCAATCTCGGATCGGACCGCGAATTCCCGCCCGCCTGCCGATACAGGCCGAAGGGCGACTGCAGAGCAGAGGTGGTTGGTGCTCGCAGCCGCCCATGCCGCGTCGATGCTCCGGCACGGTCGCGCCCTTCCCCCGGCGGCGCGCCGGGACTATACTCAGACTCAGGACCAGAAGGCCGGGCAGCCGCTGGCATGGGGGTAACTCCATGCTGGAGGAAAGTCCGGGCTCCAACGAGACAGGGCGACGGCTAACGGCCGCCCGGCGCAAGCCGAGGGAAAGTGCCACAGAAAGCAAACCACCTCGCGGCGTTCGCCAAGAGGAAAGGGTGAAAGGGTGGGGTAAGAGCCCACCGCAGGCCTGGCAACAGGGCTGGCAAGGCAAACCCCGCCCGGAGCAAGACCAAGTAGGGGGCACATATGGGCCGTCTTATGCCCGTGCCCCGGGTGTGTCGCGCGAGGCGCCCAGCAATGGGCGTCCCAGAGGAATGGCTGCCAGACCCCGCAAGGGGCGAACAGAACCCGGCTTACAGGCCTTCTGGTCCTTTTTTTTCGCCTGCCCCGATTATGTGGCAGACATGCATGCCAAGTGTTCACTACATATCGTGATATCGGGGGCCCATGATCGTGGCCAACTCCCCCGGTCTCCTCACAAAGCCCCACGGGAGTGGAGAATGCCCAGACCTGCAGGTGCCCGCAACCACGACTTTGACGAGAAGCGCGCGGCGCTGCTCGATGCGTTGACGGACTTTGCACTCTCGGCGGACCTGCGCCGCCCGTCGCTGCGCCAGTTTGCGATGGCGGTGCAGCAGTCTGAGCCAACGCTGCGCCATTATTTTCATGACCGGCAGGGACTGGTCGTCGAGATCCTCGAGACAATCGGCCGGCGCGCAACGCCGCTCTGGGCGATGGTGGCCACGCCGTCGGCAAGCCCCGCCGAAGCGTTTGCGGAATACTTCCGGATTTCGGAGGCCGGCATCAAACTCGGCGGCTTCACCCGTGCGCATGCCTTCGGCCTGATCGAGGGCCTCGCCGACGAATGCGCCGGGAAGGCCTATCTGGAAAAAGTGCTGGAGCCAGCGCTGAAAGCGGTAAGCGAGAAACTGCGCGGCACAACCGGCGCGCCGCAGGAGGAAACAGCCCTGCGTGCGGCGGCGCTTGCAGCGCTGTCGCCGATGCTGGTGATGGCACTGCACCAGGAGTTGCTGGGCGGCGCTTCGTCCGCGCCGATGGATGCGGGCGCCACGATGGGCCACCTGCAAGGCTGGCTCGGACGGGCGCTTACGCCGCAGACGGACTAAAGTGCGCCAAGCACCGCGCTGACGCCGGCTGCGTCGCTCGACCAGGAACAGACGAAGCGCGAGGCGCCGCCCGGCCAGGGATAGAACGCCGCACCGGCCGCCTGAAGTTTCCGGGCAGAAGCCTCGGGCAACATCACGAACACTTCATTGCCTTCCCGCGGATAGGCCAGCTTGAAGCCCTTGCGTTCAAATCCTTCGGCCAGATCGCGCGCCATGGCGTTGGCATGCCCCGCGAGTTTCAGCCAGAGGCCATCTTCAAGCATCGCTTCGGCCTGGGCCGCAAGGAAACGCATCTTGGGCGGCATGTGGCCGGAACGCTTGGCCCGGATGCGGAGTTCTGCCGCCTTGGCGCGCGCGGCGCCAAACAGGAGGATGATCTCACAGCCGATCGCGCCGGTCTTAGTCAGACCGAGGGTGAGCACATCGACCCCGGCCTGCCATGTCATCGCAGCCGGCATCATGCCGGTGCCGATCAGGGCATTGGCCAGACGGGCGCCGTCGAGATGCACAGCGAGACCTGCCGCTTTCGCGCGTCCGGCAAAGGCGGCGATCTCGGCAGGCTGATAGGCCAGGCCACATTCGGTAAGGTTGGTCAGGGAGACGGCATGCAGGGGTGTTTCATGCACGAAGTCCGGATTACTGGCATCGACCGCGCGGGCAAAGGCTGGCGGATCGATCTTCGCGCCGAAGCCGGGCAGCAGGCGCAATTGTCCGCCCCCGGAGAAAAAGGCAGGGGCGCCGCGTTCGTCCCGCTCAATGTGCGCTTCCTCATGGCAGAGAATGGCGCCCGTGGGCGGGCAGAAACAGGAAAGGGCGAGCGCGTTGGACGCTGTGCCGGAGGCGGTGAGCCAGAAGTCGAAGTCATCGGTTTCAAACACCTGCGCGATCACGCTCCGCAGGCGGGCGGTGACGGCGTCGCTGCCATAGCTCGCCTCGGCGCCGGAATTGACGCGGGCGAGCGCTTCGAGAACGCGCGGATGGGCCGGAGCCGTGGTGTCGGAGCCGAAATTCAACGGAGGGCCTCAGATCTGGGTGTCGGGGGTTTGCCACATCAGATGCTGGCCCCCGTCGGAGGCGATCATCTGGCCGGTGACGCTGGTGGCAGAGATGAAATAGCGCAGGGCCCTGACGATCTCGTCCGGGCTGGAGCCTTCGCCGGTGAGGGTCGCCGCGGTTTCGGCCGCGAAGGCTTGCGCAGACTGGTGGATGCTTTGCAGTGTCGGGCCGGGGCCGATGGCGTTGACGCGGACGTTCGGCGCGAGGGCCTGGGCAAGGGTTTGCGTTGCCTGCCAGAGCGCGGCCTTGGAGAGGGTGTAGGTGAAGAATTGCGGCGTGAGTTTCCAGACGCGCTGGTCGATCAGGTTGACGACGAGGCCTTTCTCGCCGGCCGGAAGCGCGCGGGCGAGCTGCTGGGCAAGGTGGATGGGCGCGCGCAGGTTCGGCTCGAAATGTTGGTCCCAGTCGGCGCGGGAATGATCCGTAGCTGTATCATCGGCAAAGGTGGAAGCAGAATTGACGAGCAGCGAGATTGGCCGGCCAAGCTTTCGGGCAGCTTCGGCGACCAGGTCCGCCCGGGCGGCTTCATTCGCAAGATCGCAGGCGAGGAGTTCGGCGCGCCCGCCCGCCTTGCGGATCGCGGCTGCGGCCTCTTCGGCGCCGGCTTTCGAGCCGCGATAGTGGACCGCCACCGCCCAGCCATCGGCGCCGAGCGCCTCGGCCATCGCCCGGCCCAGGCGCATTCCGGCACCGGTGACGAGCGCGCCGCCGGGTTTCATCCGGTAACCACTTCATACAGGCCGAGCAGGCTGACCCCGTTGACCAGGCCGTAGATGTAGAGGGCGTATAAAAGGAGGAGCAGCAGTGCCATCAGGCGGCCGATCTTCGCTTTGGTGAGGATAAGCACGGCGAGCACGACAGCGGCGAAACCCATGACCCAGTGATCGTAGGTATGGAACAGGCGGGCGATGCGTACTTCGCCGCTCATTGCGACGATGCCGCCGGCGCCGAGGATGTTGATTATGTTGGAGCCGAGGATGTTGCCGACAAGGACATCGCCGCGCTTGCGGGCGGCGGCGGCAATCGAGGCGCCGATCTCCGGCAAAGAGGTGCCGACGGCCAGCAGCGTGAGGCCGATATATTCTTCCGGGATACCGGCGACGCGGGCGAGACCGTCAGAGCCGTCCACAATCAGGCCCGAGGCGAAGACGAGGGCGGCGGCGCCGACGGGGAGATAGATCAGGGCGCGCCAGAGGGGCGGGCCTTCGGATTCGTGTTTGCGCACACCGGTCGGCTTGCCGGCGACTTCATCGCGGCGGGCTGCAAACAGGCTGAGGCCGGTATAGCCGATCAGTACACAGAGGAAGCAGATGCCGACCAGCGGGTTCAGCGGCATCACAGCTGTTATACCGATCCACAGGGCGGTGGCGAGAAGGGTGGCAAACAGGGCGCGTCCCTGCCCCGGACCGCCGGCCATGACCGGAAAAATCAGGGCAGGGATGGCGAGGACGAGGAAGACGTTGGCGATGCTGGAGCCGACGATGTTGCCGACCGCGAGGCCCGGACTGCCACTGAACGCGGCGTTCACCGACACGAAGATTTCCGGCAGTGACGTGCCGAGGGCAACGATGAAGATGCCGGCGATGAGGGGGCTGGCGCCCATCGCGCGGCCGGTGCGGACCGCGCCGCTCACGAGCAAGTCCCCCCCGAGAGCCAGAAGGACAAGGCCGCCGAGAAGCGAGGCAATCAGGATGGGGTCGGGCATGGCACCTGCCCTTTCGAGACTAGTCGATGCGTTTGAACTCGATGAGGTTCAGGATAGCGAACACGAGGACAATGGCGCCGATGGCAATGAGCGAAGGATGGATCATGGTGTGACTCTCAGCCCTAAACAGTGTGATTTCGCCCGCTCTTAGCCTGCGTTGCGGGCATTGGCGAGCCCAAACGGCATTTCCGGGTATAAAACGCAGGCACAAACCGGGCCTGCTTTCCCTAGCGGAAGGACCTTCGGGTTAACTCCTGCGGATGGTCCCAGCAAGGTGAATGGCGCTCGCAACCGTATTCGAGATGGTGCCATACTTGCGGACATTCTTGTGCAGCA
>CALGEF010000191.1 GCA_937881755.1 uncultured Acidobacteriota bacterium | reverse complement strand
CGCTTCGAAGGCACGAGCAAGCTCAGCCAGAACAAGACGAGCGCGGCGCGCGAAGGGGTGATCGAAGGCCTCTCTGCGACAGCCGGCGGCCTCGCCATCGCGCAGGAAATGCGTAGACTGCAGGGATGACCGCGCTCCCGCCCCCCGCCTTCCTGGCCGCCGCCAAGGATCTGCTCGGCCTGAAAGGCTGGACGGACGAGCCGGAAAAGCTGCTCGCCGCCTCGACCCCATGGCGCGGCACCTATCAGGGCAAAACACCCTTCATTGCACGCCCTGCCTCCACCGAGGAGGCCGCCGCCCTCGTCAAACTTTGCGCGGCCCACCGCGTCGCGATCACACCGCAAGGCGGCAATACCGGCCTCGTCGATGGCGGCACGCCGCACGGCGAAGTCTGCGTGTCGATGACCCGGATGAACGCCGTACGCGAGGTTGACCCGTTCAACAATTCCATGGTTATCGAAGCCGGCGCCACGCTCGTTGCCGCCCAGGAAACGGCCGAAAAGGCAAACCGCCTCTTCCCCCTCTCGCTCGGCTCGCAGGGCACCGCTACGCTCGGCGGACTGATCTCCACCAACGCGGGCGGCGTCGCGGTGCTGCGCTATGGCATGATGCGCGACCTGATCCTCGGCCTCGAAGTCGTGCTGCCTTCCGGCGAGATCTGGGACGGCCTGTCGGGCCTGCGCAAGAACAATACCGGCTATGACCTGAAACACCTCTTCGCCGGCGCCGAAGGCACGCTCGGCCTGATCACGGCAGCCACATTCAAGCTATTCCCGAAAGTCCAGCGCGCCACCGGGTGGGTCGTCGTCGCGACAGCCGAGGACGTTGTGAAACTACTCGCCCTGGTGCGCGATCATGCCGGCGACTCGGTCACCAGCTTCGAGATCATCCCCGCCAACGCCGTCGCGATGGTCGTCGCTGATATTCCGGGTACGCGCGATCCGCTGCCTGCCAATGCCGAATGGCGCGTGCTGATCGAAATCTCGCAGCCCCGCGCCGAGCAGGCCGAAGCCTTGCTGATGGCCGCCCTCGAAGCGGGCGCCGAAGCGGGCCTTGTCCAGGACGCCGCCATTGCCGCCAGCGAGACGCAGGCCAAGTCCTTCTGGCACATCCGTGAGACAATTCCGCTCTCCAAGCGGGCTTACGGCACCGCGCTCAACCAGGACATCTCGGTTCCGATCAGCCGCATCCCAGCTTTCATCGAGGCCTGCAATGGCGCCGTGCGCGCCCATGTTCCGTCGGCGGACTTTGTTATCTTCGGCCATGTCGGCGACGGCAACCTTCACTATTCCGTGGTCGAGCCGGCAGGCAATGCCGCCCCGGTCCTCAGGGCGCATGAAGCCATCGTCACGCGCACCGTGTTCGACACGGTCACGACCTTCGGCGGCTCCATTTCCGCCGAGCACGGCGTCGGCCGCCTGAAGCGAGACGAACTCGCCCGCCTGCGCCCCCCCGCCGCAACCGAAATGATGCGCGCCATCAAGCGCGCTATGGATCCTCTCAACATCATGAACCCTGGCCGCGTGGTCAGCGTCTGAACACCCTGCTTTCATGGCGCATTTGGGAAAACGTTAACGGCCTGCTAACCAAACTTAACGATTGACGGCCCATCGCAGAATGCGAGGGGGCACGCGAATGGTCTGGTACACCGATCTGCGCAACGAGCGCCTGTTCACGCTCGCCGAGCGCGACTGGACCTCGCGCCGGCTGCTCGACCTGCGCGCCCAGCTCGCCTCGCCGCCGCCAAAGGGCGTGCCGCGCCGCACGAAGGATGCGAGCCTGATCATCGGCACCTGGAATATAAGGGATTTCGACAACAACAAGTTCCGCCACGGTCCGCGCCGCCGCGAAAGCCTGCATTACATCGCCGAAATCCTCTCCGCCTTCGATGTCTGCGCGCTGCAGGAAGTCAACGAAAACCTCCAGCCCCTGAAGGATGTGATCCGCCTGATGGGTCCAGGGTGGGATTTCATCGCGACGGACGTGACTGTCGGCAGCTCAGGCAACCGTGAGCGCATGGCATTCGTGTACGACAGCCGGAAAGTCCGCTTTCGGAATATCGCCGGCGAGATCGTGTTGCCCAAACATGCGCTGCTCCCGGGCGAGCAGCAGTTCGCGCGCACACCCTTCCTCGTCAGCTTCCAGGCCGGCTGGTTCAAGTTCTCTCTCTGCACTGTACACATCTATTTCGGCGAGGAATCCAAAGGCTCGGACGGCTACCAGCGCCGTGTTCAGGAAATCGAATACCTCGCGAAGGAAATGGCGGGACGGGCCGAGCGCGAGAAGGAAAACTATATTCTGCTCGGCGATTTCAACATCAAGAATCCCATCGACGAGACGATGCAGGCGCTGACGAAGGCAGGATTTCAACTGCCGCCGGAACAGTATCCGTCAAACCTCCTCGGCACGAACTATTATGACCAGATCGCCTTCCGCACCAGGGCGGACGAGCTCACCTTCCTGTCCTCCGGCGCCTTCGACTGGTCGAAAGCTGTGTTCAAGCCGGAGCATTACGAACATTACGCGCCTGTCCTTCCTGCCCGCCACCGCGACCTTGGCCCGGACGGCATGCCGAAGGACAAGGCCAGGGACAAGGAATACTATGCCGAGCGCTGGCTGACCTGGCAGATGTCGGACCACCTGCCGCTCTGGGTTGAACTCGCGGTGGATTTTTCCGATGCTCACCTGCTTGGCAACCTCGACCCCGCCTTCGAATCGAGAGGTGCGCCAGCCCAGCTGGAAACCCGCGAGGAAGAACTCGTCGCCGCCGACACGCCGCCGGAAGTCCCTTCACCCGTCCGCACAAAGACCAAAGGCCGAAAACCACCGAGGATCGCGCCGCCCGAAAAGACCGGCACGATGGCGCCCGCCCCGAAGATGACGACCGGTGAAGCCTGGCGCATCTTCAAATGGGTCGCCGGCGGCGGCATGGACCGGATGCACAAGATGCGCGAAACCGGAAAGAAAGCCGAGAAGCCAAAAACGGCGAAGAAGGCGAACCCCTGATCGGCTCTTGCTGGACTTTCGCCGCAGCAAGACCTGTTGAGGCTTGCCTAAAGGGCGCCAGATCCGAGGATTTCCGCCACACTTTTCCAAAGCGGATCAGTCGCTTTGACGACCACTGGATGACGTTCTGTGCGCCCCGCGCCGCCGGACTTTGTTCCGGTGACTGCAAAGGCGAATTCCGCATCCAGTTCCGGCGCGTGGAAGGCAGCGCTGTACAGCCCGTAAGCCTCGCCATGGTGACCCAGCAGTTTCAATCCGCGGACCGGGGAATCGCCTTGGGGATGAACCTGCGCGCCGGCGGTGAACACTGAAAAGTATCCTGCATCCGTGTCGTCAGCGGGGCCTGCCGGATCATGTGTCCAGACAGGTTCCCTCATTCCCGGATCGGACGCGGCCAGCCGCGCAAGCGTCAGCATGTCCAGCAAACTCGCCCGCAAGCCGCCTTGCGGACTGAACAGGGTTCCATTCGTACCCGGAGCATAAGTGGCAAGTTCGAATCCGGTCTCGCTAAGGATGGCGGGCGAGCCGCCAGCGAGGACCACCGGACCGTCGGCCTGCGGCTGCCAGATACTTTCCTCGAAGGCATACAGCGTCGCCCCGGCTCGCCGCCGGGCACGCGGCACACCGGACCAGTTGAAACCGCAGTCCAGGCTCGCCCCGCGGAAAACGGACTGCGCGACGAGCCGGTCAAGACGGACATTTGTGGCACGTTCCAGAACATGCGCAGCCAGACCGTATCCGAAGTTCGCATATTTGAACGCACTGCCCGGCGGGCCCGCATCGGCGGGCCGCCACATGGCTGGCACGAAAAGCCCTTCCGTGCGGCCGGGCGCCGCCATCCAGTAGATGTCAGGATCCTGCAAGCTCGCGGTATGACCGAGAAGCTGGCGCAGCGTGACTGGCGCGTCCGAAAACTGCGGATGGCGCAGCGGCGGATCAAACGCGGCCGACACATCCGCGTCCATATCCAGCAATCCGGATGCACCTAGACGATGCGCGGCCAACGCGACCGCCATCTTGGACACCGAGGCAATCCGCATCTTCGTATCCGCGCGGAACAGGACTGGCGCGGCTTCCCCTCCGGCGCCCTGCGCGAGGCCGGCAGCAAAGGAAAAAACTATCCGCCCCTGGCGGCACACTACCAGACCTGCCGCCGGAACGTCGCCCTCCTCTACGAGTGCGCGGATACGGTCGTGCGCGCCCGATGAAGGGCCGGAGGCGGGAAAGCCTGCACATCCTGGCGCGGTAAGCGCGCTCGCGCCTGCGAGGAGGCCGCGCCGTGTGAGGCCTGCTTTCATCATCGGCGCCCGAACAGCTTCTCGATATCGGCGAGCTTCAGTTCGACATAAGTCGGACGGCCATGATTGCACTGGCCGGAATGCGGCGTCGCCTCCATCTGGCGCAGCAGCGCATTCATCTCTTCGCCGTTCAGCCGTCGGCCCGCGCGCACCGAAGACCGGCACGCCATATTGCCCATCACTTCCTCGAACCGCTCCTTCAGCACGAGGCCGGAGCCGTACTCGGCGAAATCATCCGCCAGATCGCGCAACAGCCCGGCCGTGTCCATCTCGCCGAAGAGCGCCGGCGTCGCCCGCACGCAGATGGCGCCGTGACCGAAGGCTTCGACCTCGAGCCCGAGAGCGCCAAGATCTTCCGCGCGCTCCAGAATGCGCGCCGCTTCGTCTTCGTTGAACTCGACGATGTCGGGGATCAGCAACGCCTGGCGCCGGACGCCGCCCTCTGCCATCTGCCGCTTCATCGACTCGTAGACGATGCGCTCATGCGCCGCATGCTGATCGACGATGACGATACCGTCCGCCGTCTGAGCAATGATATAGGTCTCGTGCAGCTGCGCCCGGGCCGCGCCGAGTGGGAATTCGCCAGAATGCGCCGGCGGCGCCTCCGCTTCGAGCCGGGCCGCTGGGGCAGAATCCGGCACGAACGGTTCGCGCTGCGTTTCGAACACGCCGCGCGGCAGGCTCACCGGGCGATGCGCAGTCGAATACGGCGCCTGCCACAAGAGGCCCGCCTGAGAGGCTTCGGGCTGCGCTTTGCCCAGCGCAAATCCTGCAACCGTCGTCGAGGCGCGATGCCCCGCGCCTGCGAGCGAATGGCGCAGCGCGCCGATCATCAGACCGCGAATGCTGGCCGCATCTCGAAAGCGCACTTCGGTCTTCGCCGGGTGAACGTTGACGTCCACCTCCTCGGCTTCCAGTTCCACGAACAGCGCGAGCATCGGATGACGGTCGCGAGCAAGGAAGTCCTGATAGGCGGCGCGCACCACGCCCGTCAGCATCCGGTCCTTCACGGGCCGCCCGTTCACGAACAGGTATTGCATCTGCGCATTGCCGCGGTTGAGCGTTGGCAGGCCTGCGAAACCGGAAAGGCGGGCGCCGTCTCTCTCCGCCTCGATTGCAATGGCATTGTCTCTGAACTCCCCCCCCATGATCGCGCCGAGCCGCGCGAGGCGGCCGGCTTCGTCATCGCGCTCAGCGCCGTAGCGCAGGACATTGCGGCCATTGTTTTCCAGCGTGAACCCGACCGCCGGATTGGCCATCGCGAGACGCTTGACCACATCGGTGACCGCCAGCGCCTCGGCCCGTTCACCACGCATGAATTTCAGGCGCGCCGGTGTTGCATGGAAGAGATCCGCCACGTCGAGACGCGTCCCCGTCCCGCCTCGTCCGGTGAACGCCGCCGGTCTGGGCCCTTCGATCCGTCCGGCCTCGGAATATATCTCCGCCGCCGCCTGACCCGCGGCGCGGCTGACGATCCGCATCCGGCTGACCGAGGCAATCGACGGCAAGGCCTCACCGCGGAAGCCCATGGTATGGATGTTCAGGAGATCGACGCGGCCATCAGGGTCCGGAACCAGCTTCGACGTAGCATGCCGTTCCAAGGCCAGGGAAAGTTCGTCGGCCGTCAGGCCGCAGCCATCGTCCTCGAGGGTGATCCGCTTCAGGCCGCCGTCCTCGATCGCGATGGCGATGTTCAGGGCGCCGGCATCGAGCGCATTTTCTACAAGCTCCTTCACCGCCGCCGCAGGCCGTTCGACGACTTCGCCCGCCGCGATGCGGTTGACCACCTCCGGCGGCAGCCGGAGGATCACGGGACGGGGGGGCGCAGAATCAGCCATTACCCGCGCAGTGTAACGGGCCGGCCGACGCCTGTCCTGCGCGGATGTGGGTAGTTGAGTTTTGCGCGTTTCGCGGTGAAACTGCTGCATTGCTCCTCACTCAAGGCCCTGCTGATATGCGCTTTTTTGTTTCCGCCCTTCTTTCCCTGTCAGTTCTTTCCGCCTGCGGCGGCGCCAATGAACCGGCCGCGCCAGCGCCCGCCGCTGCGCCGGTGATCGCGCCGGTCACTGAAACAACCGCCCCTGCACCGGCCGAACCGAGCCTGGAATTTGCGGCGCTTCCGGCGCCTTACAACACCGCCAGCTACGCGGCGGGGAACCGGACCTGGAAGCTTTGCCAGTCCTGCCACCTGACTGCCGAAGGCGCGGGCAATCTCGTCGGGCCGAACCTCCACGGGCTGTTTGGGCGGCAAGTGGCCTCCGAGCCGGGCTTCGATTATTCGCCGGCGCTAAAGGCCGAGACGTTTACCTGGACGCCGGAACAGCTTGACCATTGGCTCGCCAATCCGCGCACCTTCGTGCCGGGAAACCGGATGAGCTTTTCGGGTGTCCGCAAACCAGAAGACCGGCTCGCGGTGATCGCGTACCTGATGGTGCAAAGCGGGTATACCGCACCGGAAGCGCCGGCAGAGTAGCGCTAACGCCGGGCGACGACGGCGATGAGCACAGCGTGCTCGTCGACCTGGCCGCCGAGTTCCTCGCGGCAGCCGGGCGAGACATCGACCTTGTGGAAGTGCGCGCCGGGCTGGTTCTCGATTTTGATCGAAGTTGCGCTCTGGTTGCCCTCTTCGAACCACAGCTGCCGGGTGAGAAAGAGGCGCCCGGTGAGGTCTGAGCCGTAGCCAAATTCGGCGCGGACACGTTCCGAGCCATCTTCCCGGCGGATATAGGCCGCGTCCTCGAAGGCGTAGAATTTGCAGCCCGTCCTGTTCGCTCCGCAATAGGCGAGCCCGCCGCGTGTTTCGAAGCCGAAGCCTTCACAGCCGGACAGGCCCGTGACCGCACTGCCAGAGATCGGGCACGCTCCGGCGCCGGCGGTCCAGTTCTTGTCGGTGAAAAGCTTGCGGCAGAGCGTCAGGCGGAAGGCATCGCGGTCGAAGACTTCATAGTCCGTATAGGTGACGGATCAGGATTCGGCGGTGAGCTTCCGGTCTTTTGTCAGGCCGTACTCGGCATAGAGATCGCCGCGCCAACCTTTGGCGTCGCCGAGTGTGTCATGCGCGACCATCGCGCGGCGATGCCAGCCGCCCCCATCACGCACCCACGGCGCTGCGCTGGCGGCGCTGACCAGGGTAGCGGCCGTGAAGAGTTGAGCGAAGAGCCCCCGCATGGCGATCAGCTTAAGGCGGCGAACTGCTACGGAAAAGCAGGGGCGCGGTTTGCGCGCGGACTTTTTTGTTGCGCGATCGGGCCGGACGCAGCGGTGGCTGGCCGGCCCTATTGGTCTGATTTCATTTGGATCTGCTCATCCCGGAGGAAAACAGGATGAGCGGCCGTTGGCATAGGTTGAATCCAGCTTTGAGCGCAGAGCCCTTTCCAACTCGCGCCCTTGGCGCAAGCCACCTCCCCCGCTGACGCAGGGGAGAATGGGAACAGGCCCAAGCGT
>CALGEF010000190.1 GCA_937881755.1 uncultured Acidobacteriota bacterium | reverse complement strand
ATTCGTTCCAGTATGCTGCGCTTTTCCGCGCCAAATACAAGCAGCAGCGCCCGGTTTGCGCAGATTACGGCCGGGCCGGTCAGGGTCATGCGCAGGGGAACCACCGCCTGCGGCGCTTCAACGGCCGCCACCCAGTGCGCGCCGTCCGCGCACAGGATTTCAGCGAGGTTTGCCGCGCCCGGAAACCAGCTTGCCGTATGTCCGTCGGTTCCCATACCAAGCAGCAGGAAGCTGATCGAGCTACAATGCGGCGCATAGGCCGCGTTCCGGTCCGCAACCGCCTGTGACGGCAAGGCGTGTGCGGTCTTCATGGGCAGGAATGGCGCGCGCTCCGCCGCATTGTTCAGCAGCCGGGTGCGCACCAGCCGTTCGTTCGAATCCGGATGATCCGGCGCCACCCAGCGCTCATCGACCAGCCCGACCGTTACCTTTGCCCAGTCGAGCCTTTCCGAAGCCAGACGCTCGAACATCCGGACCGGCGATGACCCGCCCGACACCATCAGGCTCGCCGCAGCGCGGCGCGAAACCTCCGCGCTCAGGGTATCGCCCGCCAGGCGGGCGGCCGCCGCGGATGCCTCTTCCCGGTCCCGGAAGGCTGTAAGGTGCAGCGCTGCGGCGTTCACGCCTCTTTCCACCAGTTGCGGCCGTCGCGGTCCATCATCATCGCGGCAGACAGCGGGCCATCGGTTCCCGCCGGATAAGGCTCCGGCTGGTAACGGCTGGCCTCCCAGGTGTCGATCAGGCTGTCGACCCAGCGCCAGGCGGCCTCGACCTCGTCGCGCCGCATGAACAGCGAGAGATTACCGCGCACGATATCCATCAGCAGGCGTTCATAGGCGTCCGGATAACGCAGCGTGAAACTCTCGGCATAGGACAGGTTCAGCGGCAGGGATTTGACACGCAGACCGCCGGGGCCCGGCTCCTTGATCTGTACGAACAGACGTACCGCTTCATCCGGCTGCAGACGGATGACGAGGCGGTTCACACTGTCCACCCCCTGACCGAAAATGTTGTGCGGCGCTGGCTTGAACTGGATCACGATGTCGGAGTGACGCGCCGACATCCGCTTGCCGGTGCGAAGGTAGAACGGAACACCCGCCCAGCGCCAGTTTCTCACTTCCGCTTTCACGGCCACGAAGGTTTCCGTCGTGCTGCCCGTCGCTGAATCCAGCTCCTCAAGATAGCCCTTGGCGGGCTTTCCGTCCGGCAGGCCGGACGTGTACTGTCCGCGCACGGTCTGTTTCCTGACCTCGTCAGCAGCGACCGGGCCGAGCGCGTTCAGCACCTTGATCTTCTCCGTCCGGATGTCGTCGTCGCCCATATTATTGGGCGGCTCCATCGCGGTCAGGCAAAGCAGCTGCAACAGGTGGTTCTGTACCATGTCGCGCAGCGCGCCGGATCGGTCGTAATAGTCCGCCCGGCCTTCGAGCCCGAGATTTTCCGCCACGGTGATCTGAACATGGTCGATGTAATTGTGCGACCAGAGCGGCTCGAACAGCATGTTGGCAAAGCGCAGGACCATCAGGTTCTGGACCGTCTCCTTGCCGAGATAATGATCGATCCGGAACACCTGGCGCTCGGTGAACACTTCGCCGACACCGTCATTGATCGCCCGCGCCGATTCAAGGTCCGTCCCGATCGGCTTCTCGAGCACCACGCGCGCCGGCTCGCCCGCCAGACCGGCAAGGCCGATCGACCGGCAGATATCGACATAGAGATGCGGCGAGGTGGCGAGATAGAAGACCCGTGGCCGCATCGCGTCAGGCGTCAGCAGCGCAATCAGGCCCGGCCAGTCGTCATCCGGCCGGGTTGCATCGATGGTGACATACTGGATGAGCTTCTCAAACTCCAGCCACTCCGCCGTGTCCCAGCTTTCACCGGACGCCGCCTCGCAGGCCTCGCGCGCCACCTTGCGGTAGGCGGCCGTTTCCATTGCCGAACGCGCGGCGGCGATGATTGCGCTGGTCGGCGGGATCTGCCCGTCCAGCCAGCGGTGATAAAGCGCCGGCAACAGCTTGCGGCGGGATAGGTCTCCCGTGCCGCCAAAGATCACGATGTCGAACGGCTCGACCGGGACAAACTTGGCCATCTCAGCGCGGTCCCTGACCCGGACGGCAGCCCGGGCGGGCAACAACCGGTACGCGCT
>CALGEF010000189.1 GCA_937881755.1 uncultured Acidobacteriota bacterium | reverse complement strand
CGGTACACCGGTGCAGCGCGTCTTCATCGGCTCGTGCACCAACTCGCGCATCGAGGACCTGCGCGCCGCCGCCGCCATCGCAAGGACCGGCAAGGTGGCCAGCGGTGTACGCGCCATGGTGGTGCCGGGCTCCGGCCTTGTTCGTGCTCAGGCGGAGGAAGAGGGCCTCGACGCCATATTCCTTGAGGCTGGTTTCGAATGGCGCGAGCCCGGTTGTTCCATGTGCCTCGGCATGAACCCGGATATCCTTGCGCCGGGTGAGCGCTGCGCCTCGACCTCCAATCGCAACTTCGAAGGCCGTCAGGGCCGGGGTGGCCGCACCCACCTGATGAGCCCCCAGCTTGCTGCCCGCGCCGCTATCAACGGCGTCCTCGGTTAATCCGTCTACAGATAAAAGAACGCGACCATGGCTTTCGATCTTGCCCCCCGTCAGGACTGGACCCGCGAAGAGATCGCGGCGGTTTACGAATTGCCGCTCGACCAGCTGATGGCGCGCGCCCTTGCCGTGAAGGCTGCCAACTGGCGGGATGGCGCGGTGCAGAAGTCCCAGCTGCTGTCGATCAAGACCGGCGGATGCCCGGAAGACTGTGGTTATTGCAGCCAGTCCGCCAAGTTCGATACCGGCCTCAAGGCCGAGAAACTTCTGCCGCTCGAAGAGGTCGTCGAGACGGCCCGGCGCGCTAAGGCCAATGGCGCCGACCGGTTCTGCATGGGCGCCGCCTGGCGCTCGCTGAAGGACCGGGACCTGCCGAAGGTTGCCGAGATGATTTCCGCTGTGAAGGCGGAAGGGCTGGAGACCTGCGTCACGCTTGGGATGCTCGAGGAGGGGCAGGCTGAAGCGTTGAAGGCGGCCGGGCTCGACTATTACAACCACAACCTCGACACCTCGCGCGAGTATTATGGCGAAATCGTCAGCACACGTACCTATGACGACCGGCTGGAGACGCTCGGCCGGTGCCGCGCTGCCGGAATCAAGCTCTGCTGCGGCGGCATCCTCGGGATGGGCGAATCCCGCGCGGACCGGGTCGGACTTATCCACGAACTCTCCAGGCTGACCCCGCACCCGGAAAGCGTGCCGGTCAACAAGCTCGTGCCGATCAAGGGTACGCCGCTCGGAAACAGCGAAGAACTCGACACGCTCGAACTCACCCGCGCCATTGCCACCTGCCGCATCGTCTTCCCTCAAAGCTGGGTGCGCCTCTCGGCGGGCCGCGAGTCGATGAGCCCGGAAGGTCAGGCGCTCTGCCTGCTGGCCGGGGCCAACTCCATCTTCGTCGGCGACCGCCTGCTGACCACGCCGCTGCCGGGCGCGGACAAGGATGCGAAGCTGCTGGAGTCGGTCGGTGGCGGCTGCGCGAAGTGCTGAGGCTCTAGGTCTCGGTTTTTCGGATTTGGTGGGGCATTTTCCCGGTTTCGGCGCGGGTGAGGGTAAAAATTCGTTTTAGAAACAGGGGGTTTTGGTGTGCTGGCTGCGTGCAATCCCTCTCTTTTGATCTCGTTCGGTCTCCATTCTCTCTCAGTCTATCGCGTTCAGCCGCGTTCCTTTCTCAAAGGCTCTCACTTTTTATCAATTGCTCTCGCGGGGTGCGGGGATGAGGGCGTGCTTTGGTCAGGTTGCTCTGCTTGGCCCATCCTTCGACTTCGCTCGCGATGAGCTGGTTAGCTTGGCTGGGGCCGCAGGGATGGCCCGGAGGCGGAAGGGTTTGGGGCTTGCGCGGATTATACACCCGGTGCGGAGGGTGTCGGGCAAGTTTGGGGACGTATTTTACAGCGCGTTGATTTTTGCTGGGGTGGGGGGTGCGGGGATGTGGGCGTAAGTCTGTGCCTCAAGGCCCTCACCCCCGGCCCCTCTCCCGTTTTACGGGAGAGGGGGGAAGAGCGGCTCACCCATCAGCCCAGCTAAACACGGCCTTCGGTTGCGCATTGTCCTGCGCGGGCCGATATTCCCCCTTCAAGTTTATCTCTGAAGGGAGACAGCCATGTCCGGAACCGTGAAACTCGAGAGCGGAGTGACGCTCGATGGCCCGCGGGGGCGGGTGTATGGGTCGATCCTGGAGACGATTGGCGCGACGCCGCTGGTGCGGGCGGAGAAATTTGCGAAGGCCGAGGGCGTCGGCGCCGAGCTGCTGTTCAAGCTCGAATTCTTCAATCCGCTGGCGAGCGTGAAGGACCGGATCGGCCTCGCGATGATCCTGGGCCTTGAGGCCGAGGGCAAGCTGAAGCCGGGCGGCACGCTGATCGAGCCGACCTCGGGGAACACAGGGATTGGCCTCGCGTTCGTCGCGGCGCAGCGCGGCTACCGGTTGATCCTGACGATGCCGGAATCGATGTCGATCGAGCGGCGCAAGATGCTCGCCTATCTCGGCGCCGAGCTGGAGCTGACGCCGAAGGAGAAGGGGATGGGCGGCGCGATTGCGAAAGCGAAGGAGCTGCTGGAGTCTATCCCCGGCTCGGTCAGCCCGCGCCAGTTCGACAATCCGGCGAACCCCGCGATCCACGAGAAGACGACCGCTGAGGAAATCTGGGCGGACACCGATGGCAAGGTCGATGCAGTCATCGCCGGCATCGGCACCGGCGGCACGTTCACCGGCGTCGGCCGCGTACTGAAGCCGCGCAAGGCGGGCCTGCGGATGTTTGCTGTCGAGCCGGAAGCGTCCCCGGTCCTCTCCGGCGGCGCGCCGGGTCCGCACATGATCCAGGGCATCGGCGCCGGGTTCATTCCGGGCAATGCGGATACGAGCCTGATCGATGAAGTACTGAAAGTGTCGAACAGCGACGCGATTGCGGCGGCGCGGAGGCTCGCGAAGATCGAGGGCATTCCGGGCGGCATCTCGTCCGGCGCCGCGGCGCATGCGGCGGTGCAGCTTGGCAAGCGGCCGGACATGGCGGGCAAGACGATTGTCGTGATCCTTGCGAGCTTCGCGGAGCGGTATGTTTCGACGGCGTTGTTTGAGGGATTGTAGCGCGGCGAGGTTGGCGTTTGGGGTGTCGGATTTCGGCCTTTGGCCCCTATCCGACCTACGGGTCGCGGAGCGATTCTGCCTGCAGCGATCGCGCGGTCTGATGTAACGGTCTCTTTTGTTTCAAGGAGGGCAAGAGTGGAAAAACTACTCTCATGGGTTGGGTCGCTACTCTATGGCATGCGTTTCACCATGCTGTTCTTCTATGTGGGTCTGGTCACGATCATTCTTGGTATCCTCGGCAAGTTCGTGCTCGAGACCTACAAGCTGATGAACACGCTGCTGTTTGAAGAGATCAGCAAGATCGACCTGATCATCAAGGTGCTGGAACTGGTGGACATGACCATGGTGGCGCAGCTTGTCTGGGTCGTGTCTCTGGCGGGCGTATCACTCTTCGTGACGACACGCCACTTTGACGAGAAAGACATGAAGAAGCCGGACTGGCTGGACCACGTCAACACCTACAATCTCAAACTGAAGCTCGCGTTCGCTATCATTTCGATTTCAGGCGTTCACGCCCTGAAGACTTACCTGGGCGGTGACCTCAGTCTGGAGAACGTGCAGATTGTGGCGGTGGTGGCTTTCATTCACTTCACGTTCGTCCTTTCAGCGATCGGAATTTCCTTTGCAGAGCGGCTGACGCGCGAAAAGGAATAAAGCGCCTGAAGCATCGACCGCGACGGGTGTTCTCCGGAATTTCGCGGCCGTCTTCAGGTTCGCCGCGGCAGGGCTCGCCAAGGTCGGGGGCGGGGTGGTAACTGCGGGTGAAACATCACCCGAGGAAACATCATGGCCCGTTATACCCTGCACGGCATCTTTGCGTCCGGCCCCACCTACAAGGCGGCGCTGATGCTGCGCCTGACGGCCACGCCGTTCGACTATGAGCATGTCGACCTGCGGGCCGGGGCGCACAAGGCGGACGCTTTCCTCGCCCGCAACCGCTATGGTCAGGTGCCGGTGCTGGAAGACAGCCAGACGGATTATTGCCTCTGCCAGTCGTCGGTGATCCTCGACTATCTCGCCGACGAGACCGGCCAGTTCGGCGGCAAGGACCGGGGCGAACGGCTGCGGGCGCGGGAATGGCAGCTGTGGGGCGCGGGCACGCTGACCACCGGCATCTATCGCACGCGGGCTCTGAAGCTCGGCTTCTTCAAGTTTCCCGAACAGGTCGCCGAGGCGAACCTGCAGTCCGCGCTGGGCGGCCTGAAGGAGCTGAACACGCTGCTGGATGGCCGCGAGTGGCTGGTCGGCAAGGGCGCGACGATCGCCGATATCGATCTCTATGGCATCGCCGCCTATGCCCCGCAGGCGGGCATTGATCTGGCGCCGTATGGCAATGTCCTCAAATGGATGGCCCGGGTCGAGGCGCTGCCCGGCTTCAAGGGCGTCAACGACTGCCTGCCGCAGGCGAGCGTGAAGGCATGATCGACGGCGTCGATCACATCGTGATTCTCGCGCCCGAGATCGAGGCGGGGGCGGCGGTGTATGCTGCGCTGCTGGGCCGGGCGCCGGACTGGCGGGCGGTGAGTGATACGGGGGCGGCGACCGCGCTGTTCCAGCTGGGCAATACGGCGCTCGAGCTGGTCGCGCCGTCCGGGCACGGATCATCGGCCGAGCACCTGCGGGCCCGCATCACGGAGGAGGGGCCGGGCCTCAAGTCGCTCGCCTTCCGCTCTACCGACATTGCGGGTGATCATCGTGCGATGTCGCGCCTTGCGCTGTCGCCGACGGCTGTCGAAGAGGCGCTGAGCGAGGACATGGCGCGGGAAGCGCGCCGGACCTGGCGCAGCTTCCGGGTGCCGCAGGAGCACACGGCCGGCATCCGCTGGTTTTTCGTGGCGCCGG
>CALGEF010000188.1 GCA_937881755.1 uncultured Acidobacteriota bacterium | reverse complement strand
GTTGCAGCGCGTGCAGATCCTTGGACACCGACCCTTCGCGGATAAGGACGCGCAGACCCTTCTGAAGCTTTTCGAGCGCCTCGATGGCTGTGGTCGCCTCGTGCTCGGTGCGGATTCCGGCTGCCACATAGGCGTTCAGGTCACAGCCCGACAGTTGCGGACAATGGCCATCGATGTGGCGCCCTTCGAACAGGCGCAGCTTGTCCATGGCGGCTGGGTCGCGGTGGATCACGCCGGGGTAATTCATAAATTCCGCCAACCCGATGGCGGAGGGATGGTTCATCAGCGCGACAAGATCCCCGGCCTCGATCCGGGCGCCGGCGGTTTCCATCTCGGTCGAGGGAACGCAGGACGACAGCTGCACGCGAATGTCCATCAGGGTATGGCGGCTGGCCTCCTGAAAATAGCGGATGCCATCGGGGCCGATCACGTTGGCGATTTCATGTGGATCGCAGATTGCGGTCGTCACCCCCAGCGGCGTCACGCAGCGGTCGAATTCGAACGGTGTGACGAGCGAGCTTTCGATATGCAGATGCGTGTCGATGAAGCCTGGCACCAGTGTCAGGTCCGTGACATCGACGGTCCGCTTGCCCTCATAGGCGGCGCCGATCCCCACGATCGTGTCACCACAGATCGCCACGTCGCCCGGGATCATCGTGTCGGTCACAAGGTCCCAGACCACGCCGCCGCGTAGAACGGTGTCGGCGGTTTCATCCCCGCGCCCCTGCGCGATACGGGTCTCCAGGTTGCTCATCGGTTCCCTCATTCCGCCGTTGCCATGCCGAGCCGTCGCAAGACCCGCCGTTCGACGATGACGACGGCCTGATAGAAAAGGACCGACAGCAACACCGAGACGGCGGCGACGGTCCAGATCATCCCGTAATCGAGAAAGCCGCGCGACTGGTTGAGCAGGTTGCCAAGGCCTTTTCCCGTCGCAAGCCATTCCGCGATCATCACCCCCAGAAGCGCGCGGGGCACCGTCAGGCGGGTTGCAGCGAAGAGATAGGGCAGCGAGGCCGGGATTGTGACCATGCGCATTTCGGTCCAGCGACTGGCGCCATAGGCGCGCGGCAGATCCTCGGCGCTGCGGGGCACGAGGGCGAGGCCTTGGGCCAGAGTCACGAAGGCCGGGAAGAATGTGACCGAGATCGTGACCCAAAGCGTGAGCGACGGCCCCCGCCCTAGGATCAGCACCAGAAGCGGCGTCAGCGCGACCAGCGGCATGGTTTGCGTGACAAGGGCAACGGGCATGAAAGCCTCGATGGCGCGCGGAAAGAGGCGCGAGGAAATCGCGAGCAGAAACGCAAAGCCAAGCCCCGCCGCCATGCCAAGGAAGGTGATCGGCAAGGTCTCGACCAGGGCCGCCAGAAGCCGTGTCTGCGCGCTTTCTGCCGTCGGGTCCAGAAACAGGTATTCGACCACGCCCCACGGCGTTTTCGAGATCAGGTCCGGCACGCCGGTCGCCTCGATGAAGGCCCACCAGACCAGAAAGGGCAGGGCAATCGTGCCGAAGGTCAGCGCGATGCGGCCCAAGGGGTGCCCGGCGCGGGGGGCTGCATCGGGCACGGCGGTGTTGAGCGTGACCGCGCGTGTGGACCCGACCGTGCGGGCAGCCAGCAGCGCGAACAGGCCATAGGACAGGCCCGCGATCAGCGTGGCGACCAATCCGATGCCCCAGAGCCGGTCAGGCTCGCCGCGCCCCAGCGAGCCCAGAAGATAAGCCCCGAGCCCCCAGCGCCCGCCGCCGCCGAATTCGGCAAGGATCGCGCCCAGCACCGCATTGGGTGCGGCCACGCGCAGCCCCGCAAGGATCGAGGGCAGCGCGCCACGGAACTGCACGCGGCGCAAGATGTCCCAGCGCGTGCCGCCATAGGCGCGGATCACATCGGTCGCGCGGCTGTCGGCCTGGCTCAAGCCGATGACGGTGGCCGTCATGGTGACGAAATAGACCCCCAGTGCCGCAAGCGCGATCCGGGGGGCCATTCCGGACAGTGTCAGGACAAGGATCGGCGCGATGGCGATGGGGGGCAGGGCGAAGACCGCGATGTTCACGCCCCGAAAGAGCCTCAGCGCCGTGGGCGAAAGTGCGAACAGGACGCCCGCGCCGATCCCGAGCGCATTACCGATCAGGAACCCCATGGACGAGGCATAGAGCGTCGCGCCGATGTGGCGGGGATAATCGCCCCAATCGACCCAGAGCCGGATCAGGATTTCCGAGATGCCCGGCAGCGCGCCCCCCGCCACCAGATCGAGCCGCCCGACGATTTCCCAGATCAGGAGAAGGATCGCCGCATTGCGCAATCCGCGCCACGGGCCCGATGCGTCAGCCGCCATGCAAGACCTCGGCGATATGATCGCACACTCGGTGAAAGGCCGGGTCCGAAAACAGCCCCGGCGCACGGGGGCGGTCGAAGCCGACTTCGATCACATCGACGATCCGGCCCGGGTTCGCGTGCATAACGACCACGCGATCGGCCAGAAAGACGGCCTCGTCGATGCCATGGGTGACCAGAAGCGCGGTCGAGCCGGTCTCGGTCCAGATGCGTTGCAGCTCGAGATTCATTTGGCGGCGCAGGATCTGGTCAAGCGCCCCGAACGGCTCGTCCATGAACAGGAACTGCGGATGCGTGACCAGCGCGCGGGCGATGGCGACCCGTTGGCGCATCCCGCCGGACAATTCGCCGGGCAGCGCGTTCTCGAACCCTTTGAGCCCGACAAGCTCGATCATGTGCTGGATGTGGTCGCGGGCCTGCGCGATCGGGCGGCCTAGCACCTCGAGCGGCACTTCGACATTGCGCCGTACGTTCCGCCAAGGCAGAAGCGCCGCGTCTTGGAATGCAACCCCGGTCTCGCCGGCCTTAGCGGCACCCATCGGGGTCTTGCCTGCGATCCGCACCACGCCGGTATCGGGCGCTTCTAGCCCTAGTGCGACACGCATCACCGTAGACTTACCGCATCCCGAAGGGCCAATAATCGCCGTGAACGAGCCTTTGGGGCAGGACAGGGTTATGTCGCGCAAAGCCTCGACCACCTTGCCCCGCCCCGAAAAGGTTTTTCCTACCCCGGAAAGAGAAATTCCATCCGGGGTCACGCTCAGATCTCCTCAAGCAGTGTGGTGTCGAACATATCGCGGGTGCCCTTTATGCCTACCTCGGCCAGGGCGCGCAGATTTGCCTCAATCCCTTCCTCGGTCATGCCCATATAGCCCGCCGGGCTTTCCATCAGAGGTTGCTGAGCATTGTTGAAGAAGATCTCGTTCTCGATGCTCCGGCCCGTCCCGGCGAACCAGGTATCGGCCCATTTCGGCGGCCAGCCATTCGGATCCTTGAAGTTCGCTTCCCAGCCCTTACGCGAGGCCCGCAGCCAGGCCACCAGCTCGGCGCGCTTAGAGGTAAGCGTTTCCTCGGTCACGACGACGGTGTCGTTGTAGATTGTGAAGCCGAAGTCATAGAGCAGAAAGGAGGTCGCCTCGACGCCCTGCTGGCTGATCGTGTAGGGCACGTTGGTCGTGAAATCGAGGCTGGCGTCGATCTCGCCCCGGATCAGCGGGGTCGGGTCGTAGGCATAGGGCACGATGTTCACCTGACCGGGGTCGATGCCGTTCAGCGCCAGCATGGCGTTGACCGAGATCACGTTCACCGGCGGCACAGCCAGCGTTTTGCCAATCAAGTCGCGGGGCTCGTTGATCGGGTTGGACGCCAGCGAGACGATGCCGATCGGGTTCTTCTGATACTGCGCGCCGATGATCTTGAAGGGCGCGCCCTGTTCCACGATGGCCTTGATTGTCGTGTCGGGCGTGGTCAGCGCCAGATCGGCGCGGCCCGCGATGATCGTGCTTTCCGGGATCACATCCGGGCCGCCGGACAGATAGGTCAGATCAAGGCCTTCCGCGGCATAGTAGCCTTCGTCGATGCCGATGAAGTAGCCGGCGAACTCGGCGTCGTTGATCCATGCGGCTTGCATAGTGAAGGGCGTAGAAGCGCGGGCGCGCAGAGGTATGGACGCAGCTGCGGCGGTTGCGGCAGCAGTTCCCAGGAAGTGACGGCGGTTCAGTCTGAGGCTCATTGGGAAGGGCTCCTCTTGTTGCGATGGGTCAGGCAAGGCCTTGCAGGCGTTGAAGCTCCTGCAGGGGCGGTGTGTCGGCGATCTGCTTGGGTTCGAGCAGGGGCCACTTCACGCCGCGGGGCCGCTTGGCGCGGCGCTCGACCACATGGGTGCGCGTTGGCGTGAATATCGTGTCAACGAGAATGTCGGTCTCCGAGGGCTGCAACTGGTCCTCGACGAGTTGCACGTCATGTACGACGGCGTGGACCGGCGTGTCGTCATCTACGAGGCCAAGATCCGTGAACATGCCCCATTCCAGGTCGAAGAAGCCGTGCCCCTTGCCGAACCGGACACCGTTGACGGAAACGGCAGACGCACCTGTCACTAGGTAGTCGAACCGGCCCTTTCGAGCGATCTCCTCCAGTGTGATCGGCACGCCGAAATGCTCCATCCCATCCAGCCAAGAGGCATAGAGTGCTGCGCCTTCAGGCACTGTTGCGGGATCCAGGTACAGGAACCCGCGGTAAATCCCGTAGGTCGACATCACGAATGGCTTGCCGGCCTCGATCATCCGACGCCGCAGGTCGGCCAGGCAGTTGTCGGGCGTAATAAAGGCAAAGCGGCTGTCGGCATAGGCCTGGTCCTGCACGACGCGTTCCGTGGCTGCTTCGGACCCTTCGAAATCTGGGATGACCTCTGCAAAGTTCATGTGGAAGCGGGTGTCCGGTCTCGCCACGTCCTTCAGTTTCGTCCATATCTTTTCGCGGATTGTCTTGGAGGTCGACATGGTGTCCATTTCGTGTGTTTCATTGTTTCACAACCATGAAACAAGAGTTCCAAACGTCAAGAGAAATCGTGCCCCATGGCCTCACGACTGATCCTCAGAATCCAGGAGCGTTCGTCGAGCCTGACATCGAGCGAGAGGAAGATAGCGCAGGTTCTCTTGCAAAATCAGGGCCTTGTCGAAACGCACACCGCCACGGAACTGGCTGCACGCGCCGGCGTTTCAAAGGCCACAACTGCTCGTTTTTTCCGCAGTTTGGGTTATGCCGATTTCGAGGAGGTTCGGCTTCAGGCCCGTGAAGAGCGCAACCGGCGCGAGCCCTATTCAGACCTCGAATCGATATCCCAGCCCGCAACCTTTGGGCGGACAATTTCCGACCATCTCGAACTGGAACTGCGCAACCTAACGCGGACCTTCGAGGAATTGCGCTCAGACCTGTTGCCCGAAATCGCGCAGATCCTCGAAACCGCGCCCCGCATATGGTTTGTGGGGTTCGGCGATGAACAAGGCGTGGCCCGGCTGGGTCAGTCGCTGTTCGCGCGGCTGCGTCACGGCGTACAAGAGCTGCGTGGGGAGGGGCAGACCTGGGCCAACGAGCTGTCGATGACAGGCCCGCGCGATGTGCTGATTGTGTTGACTTTCGAACCCCGACCCAAGGTTCTGAGATCACTGCTGGCCCATGCCCGAACCACGCGCATGCGGGTCATCACTCTGACCGATCATGCCTATGCGGCGCAGGCAGAACGGTTTTCGGAAGTGGTCCTGCCTTGCCATGTCGCGAGCTACGGCCCGTTTCCCACGCATGCCACAATGCTGTCGGTTTTGCGGTTGATCGCGGTTGCATATCTGGGCCGGAACCCTGAGGCTGTAGGCCAACGGATCTCGACCTTGGCCGCCATCGACGAAGAGCTGGATCAATTCGAGTGATCCTTGTGGGGCGAGACGCCGAGTTCCGCGTTTCCCCTGGCCTTAGGTGTCGCTGATCCCATTATTTTGTGGTGTGATGCATTTACAGGGACGGCAGCAAGTACCATTCGGACTGTAATAAAGGGCAACGTTACATCGTGTGGCCAGTCAGATTGTGGCCACGGCTTCTCAAACCCAATTGTCTTGACTGCCAAATGGCAGTTTCACCAAATCGAGTTTCAAGTCGACCGTCTGCTTTCCGCCCGATGCGACCTCGGGGCTCTCGATCAATACCTCGCTGAAATTCGCATCACTCCGCACAACCACGCCGCCTTCGGGTGTCTCTGTTCG
>CALGEF010000187.1 GCA_937881755.1 uncultured Acidobacteriota bacterium | reverse complement strand
ACTGGCCTTGTCCGGTTCGATCGGCGGCAACTCGCCCGAGCTTGAAGACCTGTTCGATCCGGCGGCATATCTTGCCTCGCTCGGGACCAGTCTGGCGACGACGCTGTTTGATTCAGGCGGCCTCAAGGCCAGCACGGACCGCGCGCGCTCCCAGGCCGATGAGGCCTTGCGCCTCTATGCACAGGCGCTGCGCCAGGGTGTCGGCGAAATTGAAAGCGCATATGATCGCGCCGCTGCGATCGATGCCGCGCTGCAAAGCCAGACAGCGGCCACGCGCGCCGGACGCGAGGCGCTGCGGCTTGCCCGGATCAGATACCAGGAAGGCGACACCGACCTGATCGACCTGCTGACCATCCAGCGGCAAGTGAATGGATTTGAGGCGAGCCTCATCCGGACGCGCAGCGACCGGATTGATGCGATGGTCGCCGCATTCCTGGCGACCGGTGGAGACATGGGCAGGCATTCCGGAATGAAATGAAAAAGCTGACCCGGGCGATAATGGTATCCGCGAATGCAGACCCTCCCTGCATGCCAGCAACTGGTTCATGATCGCGCAAGGAAAGCGAAGCCTGCTTCAACAGCTCGCTATTGACCGGATGGAAATGCAATTGCTGAAGATATGCTGTTTGGAAAACGTCGATCGGGGACATGTCGCCGGAATGTCGATGGTCGACATCCAGCGTACCGCAATCCAGTCGATTCCGGCTTTTTACATCTATGCATGTCGCTGATTCGGCTCGTTTCTGCGCCAGCCTCGACATCGAATATGATCAGGAGATTTTCCGCTGACGCGTTCGCCCGGACATCAGAGGCAAACTCTCTTCTACCCATCGGATCAGGCTGTTGGCCTCCTTTCTGAAAGAATGACCCGGAACGGTCAGCCTGTACTCGACATGCGGCGGAATCGTTTTCCTGTCGTCTCGCTGGACAATGTTCAGTGCCGTGAGTTCCTGTAATGTCTGCGTCAGCATCTTTTGAGAGATGCCTTCAACCGTTCGCAACAGCTCCCCGTTCCGAAGCGGCCTGTCGCCCAGCGCATTTACGATAAGTATCGCCCATTTGCTGGTCAGGGTCGCCAGATACCGCCTTGATGAGCATTGGGAAGACATGACATCAGGCTTCATAAGGCGGCTCTCGAACGTCTGGGCAGGCACCGAAAAGTGCGTACTGTACTTTCGGTATTCTGGTCCCCAAAAGTGGCTCCGTCCAGAAGTATCCGGAGGGGTCGATGGAGATACTAAACATAGCTGGCGCCATCATCACCATGCTGATGGGGTGCCTTGGCCTGTTTTTCCCGCAACGCGCAGCAGCGTTCACTGGCCTGACAGCTGTGACGGCTCCTGGGCGATCGGAGTTCAGGTCAACGTTTGGCGGACTATTCGTTATGGCGGGAAGTATTCCGCTCCTGACGACGTTACCTGCCACATTCCTGGTTGTGGGCCTGAGCTGGGCGGGCGCCGCTACCGGGCGGATTGTTTCAATATTTGCAGACAATGCGAACGTTCCGAAAAACTGGATCGCTGTCTTGTTCGAAGCAGCAATCGCAGCACTCTTGCTTGTCGGTGCTCCGTTTGCCTTGCTGCTTCAGACGATAGTCCGTCTCTGAACAAAATCTGCTCGCACTCGCCGGCTGCCGGCAAACGGATAATCGAGGTGCAACTGCTCGATCCGCAGCATCAGCGCCAGGTCCGTCTCAGGCACCTCGCGCGGAAGATAGTAGACGCTGCCCCGGCTGATGCCGAGCAGCGCGGCCTGACGCTTCACAGAAAGCTTGTGATCCCGGTCGTTCGCCAGCTCTCTCGGACCGTGTATGGATGGCTCCCGCGGGGCAAGGGCTTTTCGGTTGAAGATGGCGTAATTTAGGTTGCGGCCATGTATACGGCGTCTGGAATGCAGCACGGTGACTGCGCGCCCTGATGAAAGTCCGCGGTCGCTTCGGTCCCAATCAATGGCACGCGCTGCAAGGCGCTCCGGTCCGAACAGGGTGTCCTTGGCGATTTGTCCGTCATTTGCCATCATCTCACGATGCACTTGCCTTCTGGTCGGGGTGGCCCCCTGTCTCTTTCAGGCGGCTTGCGCCGCACAGAATTCCGTCTTGTTCTTCATCAGCGCATAGGCCGTGCGCGCCATGCGATTGGCTAAGGCGATCGCGGCTTGCTTGGGCTTCTTGCGCTGAATGATCTGCCAGAGCCAGTCTTCACCAGGCCCCCGACGGCGCCGGGCACTGACCTGGGCAATCGCGCCCAGATAAAGCAGCCGCCGCAGATACCTGTTGCCCATCTTGGAGATGCGCCCAAGCCTTTCCTTGCCACCTGTTGAATGAGGGCGCGGTGTCAAACCAAGCCAGGCAGAAAGATCCCGGCCAGACGCAAAGTCGGAGAGATCAGGCAGCGCAGAGACGAGAGCGCTGGCAGTGATCGGCCCGATACCAGGAATGGTCTGCAGGCGTTGCGCTTCTTCATTGGCGCTGGCCTCCGCGCGGATGTCTGTGGTCAGGACCTCGATCTTCTTCTGCGTCTCGACCAATTGATCAGCCAGAAGGTGCAGGGCCTTACGCGCTGGTGCGGGCAGGTCGGTCTGGCTGCATGCCGTGATCAGCCGCTCGACATTGTGAATGCCTTTCGGGACTGTGATCCCGAACTCACCAAGATGCGCGCGCATGGCATTCACGATCTGGGTCTGTTGACGGACAAGGAATTCGCGCGTCTTGTGTGTCATGAGCAGCCCTTGGGTCTCCTCGCTCTTTACGGGGACAAACCGCATCGAGGGGCGCGAAACAGCTTCGCAAATCGCTTCAGCATCGGCCGCATCGGTTTTGCCCCGTTTGACGTATGCCTTCACATAGCTGGGCGGCATCAGGCGGACAGTGTGGCCGAGCTTAATCAATTCGCGGGCCCAGTAATGCGCACTCGCACAAGCTTCCATGCCGATCAGGCACGCCGACTGACGCTGAAAGAATTCAAGCATCTGGCTGCGTCGGAGTTGACGGCGCAACAAGGCACGCCCCTCGGCGTTAACACCGTGTAGCTGGAAAACAGACTTCGCCAGATCTATCCCGATTGTGGTAATCGTCTCCATGGATGGCTCCCTTCATTGGTGGGTTCGACAGCAACCAATATGGCACATTGCGATGCCGGAAGCGGGAGCCATCCACCTCATCAGTGGCGTTCGCTGGCTCACTTCTTTGCGCCCGGCAACAGACCTGCCTTCCCGAGCGCTCCGGACATCGTAGCAGGGACCGTGGCCCCAGTGGGGCCGCGTAAGCCCTGCGAAGGATCGTTCTCCAGTGCCAGCTGGCCGATCTTGGCATGAAGCTCCTTCAGATCGACGGCTGGGGCCTCTTCTTTCGGCTGGTCGCCGAAGACGCCTGTCGCGCCTTCGAGAAGCTGGTTCGTCGGGAAAACGATCCACCGGATCGTTTTCTATTCCTCCTCACTCCACTGCTTGATCTGGTTGGGATGAACATCGAACTGCTGGGCAAGTTCGGTGAGGGTCTGTTCACCGCGAACGGCGGCGAGATCCACCTTCGCTTTGAAAGCCGGACTGTGATTCCGGCGGGGTCGTTTGGGCATGGTCGTCTCCTATGCTCGGCAAAATAGCCGATCTGCAGGCAGAAATCTCACCTAACCACCCTGTTCAGATTTCCCGAACCACCTCTGACGTTGGACGCCTGCGGCATGGCAGGTGCAATGAAAAAGGTCACCAGCGCGCAGGCTGGCCGCCGTCTGCCGCGCGTTCAGCACGTTTGCCCCGGCCGAGGAGGCGCGCTTATCGGAGAGCCGGATGCGGAACCGGCCCCCGATCACCGTGTCCGGGCTGACCTTTAAACAGGGCTTTGCACAGACCGGGATGCTCTCGTTCGTCACCCAGGCCTCACGCCTGGCGTTATCTGAACGGAAGGTCGGGGAGAACAGCGCTGTCATTGCCGGGATATCCGGGCTGGAAATGCCGAAATCCGCAATCAGTGTCCGCGTGACATTGCGCGGGCCCGTGAGGGTGCGCGCCAGCCAGCCGCGGCTTTGCCTGTCAGAGCCGCTTGTGTCCTTCTTCGCCTTGCGCCCGCCCGCCGGCGACAAGGATGGCCTGCCCGGTCGCAGCATCGATACAGTGCAGGTCGTCCTGCACGGCCTGCAGCCCCCGCGCCCGGTGGCGGCAGGCTTTCGAACACGTCCTCGAGGGCGAGGTATCTGTCAGGGCCGGAGCTGGCGGCGGCAGGGACGTCGGAGGGGTGACCGGCGCGCCGGAATATATCCTGAAAGCCCGGGAGCGGCGCCGCATCTTCATGCCCCCGGGCGTTCCGGCTGCAGTCCGGGGAAAGGTCAACATTGCCGGGCCGGCCGTGCGAGGGGGTATTTCGGGAGGGCTCTCCTGGCCTCTCCTGGCCTTTCCTGGCCTGGCCTGGCCTGGCCTGGCAGGGCCGGCGGACGCGGGCGTGGCCGCAGACTGCTCAAAACTTTACATGCCGCGCCTTTACGGCCCTGCTCTTGCAGTGCGACAGGACTTTGCGGCCTGTCCCTGCGCCCCCATACCCTCCGCGCGAGCCAAACTGCTCACGCCGCCTGCCGGAATATCCTCCCATGCTACTGACGATGCTGAAGGCCCGGCTCCACCCGGCCACCGTCACCCGGTGCGACCTCTGTTACGAAGGTTCGGTCCCGGTCGACCAAGGCCTGCTCGAGGCCTCCGGCATCCTGGCGCACAAGAAAGTCGGTATCTGGTACGTCACCAACGGCGCCCGGATCCATACCTATGCGCTCGAGGCCCCGCGCGGGTCGTGCACCATCGGTGTCAACGGCGCCGCCGCCCGCCATTTTGCGGCCGGTGACACTGTGATCATCGCCGCCTTCTGCAGCGTCTACGCCGCCGGAGCGCGCCCGCATGCTCCGGCCGCGGTGCTGCCCGGCGCCGGCAACCAAATCAGGCCGGCGTCCTGACGCCGCGCTGACCGGCGCGCTTGGCCCGCGGCGGCACGCATGCCTGCAGGTCCTGCGGAAAAAGATTGTGCCTGCTGCGCGCGGCAATAGATATATCATTTTGCGGCGAGGGCAGATGACGACACTCCTTGACAAGCTCTGGGACCTGCACCGGATCGGGGACGCAGGTGACGGCTATGACCTGATTGCGGTCGACCGGCTCCTGCTGCACGAGCGCACCGGCGGGATCGCGCTCAAGTCGCTGCAAGAGCAGGGACTGCCCGTCATTGATCCTTCAAGGTGTTTCACCTTCATGGATCATATCGTCTCGTTCCGGCCGGGACGGGGACGCGATGAGGCCCGCTCGCCGGGCGGCGAAGTCTTTATCCTGGAAACCCGGAGGCTCGCTTCGGATGCCGGGATCACAATCATCGACACCGATCACCCGGATCAGGGCATTGTCCATGTCGCCGCGCCGGAACTTGGTATCGCACTGCCCGGCTTCACGGTCATGTGCCCGGACAGCCATACCTGCAGCCTCGGCGCCCTCGGCGCGCTCGCCTGGGGGATCGGATCGAGCGAGGCTGAGCATATCCTCGCGACCGGTACCCTGCGTGCGAAGAAGCCGCGCCAGATGCGGATCCGGGTTTCCGGGGAACTCGGCGCCGGGGTGACCGCCAAGGACCTCGCCTTGTTCCTGATCGCCCGTCACGGGGCCAAGGGCGCAAACCGCTGCGCCATCGAATTCTGCGGCAGCGCGATCGAGGCGATGCCTGTCGAAGGCAGGCTGACCTTGTGCAACATGGCGGTGGAGTTTGCCGCTTTCACGGCCCTGATCGCGCCCGACGAGAAGGCACATGACTTCGTGCGCGCGCGCCGGCTGGCGCCGGCGGGCAGCCAGCTCGCCCTCGCCGAAGCCCACTGGCAAACGCTGGCCTCCGATCCGGGCAGCGTCTTTGACGAGGAAATTTTCCTCGATGCCGGCGAGGTGACGGCCCAGGTCAGCTGGGGCACGAGCCCTGAAGAGACGATCGCGCTCGGCGCGGCGATCCCGCTGTCGGCCAATATCCGTGTGCTGAATTACATGGGCCTTTCCGCCGGCCAGCGCCTTGAAGGGCTTGCGATCGAGGGCGCTTTCATCGGCTCGTGTACCAACGGGCGCCTCAGCGACCTGGAGCTTGCCGCCCGCCAGCTGCGCGGCAGGAACGTGGCGCCCGGCGTGCGCGCCGTCTGCGTGCCGGGCTCCAGGCGCGTCAAGCAGGAAGCAGAAGCGCGCGGCCTTGACCTTGTGTTCCGCGAGGCAGGCTTCGAGTGGGGCGAGCCTGGATGTGCCATGTGCTTTTATGCCGGAGGTAAAACCTTCGCGCCGGGTGCGCGCGTCGTCTCTTCAACAAACCGGAATTTCGAAGGCCGCCAGGGTCCGGGCGTACGCACCCACCTCAGCAACCCGGCCGTGGTGGCCGCGTCGGCGGTGGCCGGGTGCATTGCGCATCCGGCGCGCACGGCGCTGCAGGAGGAAGGTGTCTGATGCCAGCCCCGCTGGAAAGCCATGCCGGGATCGCCGGCGCCCTGCTGATCGATAATGTTGATACCGACCAGATCATTCCCTCGCGCGAGATGCGAGCCGTCAGCCGCAGCGGGCTGGCGGACGGACTGTTTGCCGGATGGCGGTACGCGGACGCTGAATCAAGGGTCCTGAGGCCTGACTTCATCCTCAACCGCCAGCCCCTGACCTCGGTCCTGGTCAGTGGCCACAATTTCGGCTGCGGCTCGTCGCGCGAGCACGCTGTCTGGGCGCTCGCCGAGTTCGGCATCCGGATCATCATTGCCAAGTCTTTCGGCGAGATCTTCCACGGCAACTGCATGCGCAACGGCCTTCTCCCGGTCACGCTGCCGGCCGGAGACGTTGATGCGATCGCGGCCAACTGCGAGGGCGAGGTCATCCAGGTTAACGTCCGTACACAGACCTTGCAGGCCGGATGCCTGCCCGGCTGGTCGAGGGCTTTCCAGATCGACGCCTTTTCGAAACGCATGATCCTCGAGGGCCTTGACCCGGTCCGCCTGACCCTCAGGGACGCCGGCCTGATCGCGCGTTTCCAGGCAGGCGACAGGGCCCGTCGTCCCTGGGTCTATTCCTAGCCCGGCTCAGCTGGCACGCCCTGTTGCGCGTTTTCCGGTGTCTCAATAATCCCGGCATCGATCAGGCCGGCGATCTCGTCCTGGCTGAACCCGAGGCCGGCCAGGATATCTCGCGACTGGGCGCCGGTGCGCGGCGGGTCAAGCAGCAGCCCGGGCCGCCGGCCGTCTATGGCAAGGGGCAGGGCCGGCAGGGACACCTTGCCCCCGTCCGGGAGGATCATGTCCAGGAGGCCGCCGCCCGCCCGCAGGTGCGGGTCCTCGAACAGGTCTTCCGGCCGCTGGATCGGCGCGAAGGGCAAGCCTGTCTTCTCCAGCTTCAGCATCAGGCCCTGCCCGGTGAAGCCGGCAAACAGCTCGCGCAGGTGCGGGATGATCTCGCCGCGCCGGGCGACCCGGGCATTGTTGGTGCTGAGGGAGGGGTCTGCGGCCCATTCATCGAGGCCGAAATCCCGGCAGAACGCGGCCCACTGGCTGTCGGAGACAACGCCGACGAAAACCTTCTCCCCGTCCCGGACATCGAAGACATCATACACGGCCCAGGCGGAGATCCGGGCCGGCATCGGCGCCGCCGGCTGGCCGGTGACCGCGTACTGCGCCATGTGCTGGCCGACGAGGAAGACCGTGGTCTCGAACAGCGAAGCGCTGACATGGCAGCCCTTTCCGGACCGGTGGCGGTCCTGCAGGGCCGCGAGTATCCCGATCGCGCCGAACATCCCGCCGGTGACATCGATCACCGAGGCGCCGGCCCTCAGGGGACGGCCGGGCGGGCCTGTCATGTAGGCAAGGCCGCCCATCATCTGGGCCACTTCATCCAGCGCGGTGCGCCCCGCATAGGGCCCGTCAAGGAAGCCCTTTTCGGAACAGTAGATCAGCCGGGGATTGCGCGCGGCCAGGCTTGCATATCCAAACCCCAGCCGCTCGAGGGCGCCCGGACGGAAATTTTCGATGAACACGTCCGCCTGGTCAATCAGTTTAAGGGCAATCTCCTTGCCTTTCGGCGACCTGAGATCGATGCAGAGGCTTTTCTTGTTGCGGTTATACATCGAAAAATAGCCGGCGCCCGAGCCCTGCAGCGCGCGGGTCCTGTCGCCGCCGGGCGGCTCGACCTTGACGACATCGGCGCCGAGATCGGCGAGCACGAGGCCGGCGGCCGGTCCCATCACCATGTGCGTGAACTCAACCACCCTGAGTCCGGCCAGAAGCCTGGTTGCCGACGTCATTCCTGCTATCCTTCGCCCTGCATGGTCAGGGGGCTTTGACTCCCCCGCGCGACCCAATAGATATATCATTTAAGACCTACGTCACTCCCCCGCCGGTCGCAAGGAACCCTTGAAAATGACCCAGCCCGCGATCCTGATCAGTGAAGTCGGCCCGCGGGACGGCCTGCAGAACTGCAAGTGCGTTATGGCCACACCGGCCAAGAAGCGCTGGATCGCGGCGCTGGCGGCAGCCGGGGTGCGCGAAATCGAAGTGGGCTCATTCGTGTCGCCCAGGCTGCTTCCGCAGATGCAGGATACGCCTGAGATCGCGGCGTTCGCCCGGACGGTTCCCGGCCTTGTCGTTGCGGTTCTTGTGCCGAACCTGAAGGGAGCCGAGGCGGCGGTGGCGGCCGGCGCCGACAAGATCACGCTGCCCCTGTCGGTCAGCGAGACCCACTCGCTGCGCAATATCCGCAGGACCCACGAACAGGTGCTCGGGGAGGCCAAGGCGATTTCGGCGCTTCTCGCATCCCTGCCGCCCGGCCGGCGGCCCCATTTCGAAGGCTCGCTCTCCACCGCATTCGGCTGCACCCTTGAAGGCCCGGTTGCAGAGGCGGTGATCCTGCGCTGCGCCGAGGGCCTGATGGCGGCGGGATGTGATGAAGTCGGCCTGTCGGACACGACGGGCTATGCCAATCCTGCCGGCGTGCGCCATATCATCCGCGCGGTGCGCGGCGTGATCGGGGCGCAGAACCTGACCGGTATCCATCTCCACAATACGCGCGGCCTCGGCCTCGCCAATGTCCTCGCCGCCCTTGAAGAAGGGATCACGACCTTTGATGCCTCGCTCGGCGGTCTCGGCGGTTGCCCGACCGCGCCCGGGGCGAGCGGGAACATCGTCACTGAAGACCTCGTGTTCATGCTCGAATCCATGGGCCTGTCGACCGGTATTGACCTGGAGGCGCTGATGGCGACACGCCGGATCGTGGCCGAAGCGCTCCCGGAGGAGGAACTCTACGGGTTCACCCCGCGGGCCGGCCTGCCCCTCGGATACCAGCCGGCCGGGCGGGCAGGGCCATGAACAACCTGCCGGCCCGGCTGACACCGGTCGGGTATTCCGGATGTCTCTTCGCCGCCGGGATGCGGGCCCGGCGCCGCGCCGCCTGCGCCGGTCCTGCCAGGGTTTTGCGGGTTTGCCTGTTCTGCCGCGCGAAGGATGCCAGCGCGTCGAGGCCGGTAACCTTCTTCTGCGAAACAATCGCCGCGACCCGCTGTCCGGGCCTTGCGCCTGTTTCCCCGAACACAAGAGCAACGATGATCCGGGGAAACGGCTTCAGGACTTCTTCGTCCCCGTCCGGACAGACCTTTTCTCCGGCGGTGTTGATGCAGTGATGGCCGCGTCCGGGAAGGGTGATCGTTCCATCCGGTCGGAGGCGGGCATGCTCCCCGCTGACCCTGCCCGGGACGCCGCGGATGATCCGCCAGGTCATGGCCCTGCGTTCCGGGTCTTTTTAACAGCCAGGCGGCAGCGCTCCGGCCTTTGCGATAACGCCTGTTGCGCCGGAGCCGGCGGCCAGAGGCTCCAGGGTGTCCGGATCGGACGACGGTCACGTCGACCGGCGAGAACTGCGCCGCCCCTGGCACGACGTCTTTCCTTTTGACCGGCAAAGCAATGCCCGAAGCTTCGCTCGCGCCGGGACCGCCGGAAAGGACTGTGCCTCAGCGGCTCCTGTTTTGCTTCATGGCGGCGCATCATACCGCTCGAGATTACGGCTTCGGCGCAGGTCAGATCATGCGAGCCGGGCGCGGCGCCGGGCTTACCGGGGATCGGGCGCGGGGAGCGTCCCCGATGATGACGACCCCCGAGCCTCGCTGCGCTGCCGACGACCGCCCCGCCGCGCGGCAGGACGCTGACGGCCGGGAAGGATCCTGTGCCCTGCATCAGCGGCTGCGCAATGGAGTATCCCGGACGCGTCCCGCGTCATCGCTGACGGATCGCTGAGCCCGGATCGCCGGGCCGGAAGAATGGCCGGCAGGGAAACACTAGGCGTCCGGCAAAGAAATGATATACCATTTATATGGCGGGGAGCTCAGACATGTCCACCACGGCGATCATTCTGATCACGCTTGTCGTGTACAAAGGCCTGCTCATCGCTATCGGCGTCTGGGCCAGCCGGCGATCACGCACAGAAGATGATTACCTGATCGGCGCGCGTGCGCTGGGGCCGTGGGTGGCGGGCCTGTCCTATGCCGCAACCTCGTCCTCGGCCTGGGTGCTGCTTGGATTTTCAGGCTTCGTGTTCCTGGTTGGGGTCAGCGCGCTGTGGATGCTGCCCGGTGTCTGGGGCGGTTACGTCCTGGTCTGGATTATCATGGGCCGCTCGCTGCGCAGGGAGGCCGCAGAGCGCGGTCATGTCACGCTGGCCGATTATCTCGCCGGTGATGCGGGTGAGGCAGGAAAGCGCCTGATCGGCCTGATCTCGGCGCTGCTGACGGTTTTCTGTTTCATCTTCTACGTCGCCGCCCAGCTCCAGGCAGCTGGAACAGCCATGCAAACCTATTTCGGGCTTGGTGTCGTCGAGGCGGTCCTGCTGGGCACGGGCGTAGTGCTCATTTATGCCCTCCTGGGCGGGTTCTGGGCCATCTCCGTGACCGACATGATCCAGGGCGCTGTCATGGCCGCTATCGCGATCATGGCGCCCGTCGCCGCGGTGATCGCGGCAGGCGGTCCGGGGGTCGTTTTCGCAATGCTGGCGAGCGATCATGCCGGACATCTCGATACCTTCGGTGGCCGCGTCGGCTACATGGCGGCCGGCTTCGCGCTGGGCCTTATCAGTATCGGGCTTGGAACGGCGGGCCAGCCCCAGCTGATTGCGCGCGTTATGGCGGTACGTGATGATGCAGCACGCCGACGCGCCTTCGCAATATCTCTGAGCTGGGCCGTGATGGTGTTCTCCGGGATGGCCATTCTGGGTCTGGCCGGTCGTACGATGTCACTGGACCTCGCTCCAGGCGATCATGAGCAGCTCCTGTTCGTGACGATTGCGCAGCTTTTTCCGCCCATCATGGGCGGCGTCGTGCTCGCCGCCCTGCTGTCGGCCGTGATGAGCACGGTGGATTCCATCCTCCTGAGCTCTGCGGCAGCCATCTCGCACGACGCGCGCGTTGCGCGCGTCTTTCCCGGTCGCGAAGTGCTTATCGCGCGCATTGTCATGGCGGGGCTGTGTGTGGCGGCAGTCTGTCTCGCCCTGGCCGCGCCATCTGACATATTCACACGGGTCCTGTTCGCCTGGAGCGCACTGGGGGCCGCCTTCGGGCCGATCATCCTGGCACGCGTGCTGAGCTGGCGCGCCCCGGCGCCCGCGGTCATAGCCGCCATGCTGGGCGGTTTTGCGCTGAGCGTTTATTTCAACCAGACAGATCCCGGGCCGGGAGGGCTGTTCGAGCGTCTGATCCCCTGGACGGCGCCGCTTATCATCCTCTTCGCCAGTCGTCGGCAGTCCCGCTCATGAGCCGTTATGATGTCCTCATTGTGGGTGGCGGGCCGGTGGGACTGACGCTTGCCTTGATCCTGTCGCGCCTCCGGGTCAGCGTTTGCGTCTGCGAGCGCTGCGATGAGATCGTGGAGGATCTGCGAGCCTCCACTTTCCACCCGCCAACGCTTGATCTGCTCGATACCCTTGGAATTACGCCCCTGTTGCTTGAACAGGGCCTGATCTGTCCGGACTGGCAGGTGCGCTGGCACGAAACTCATGAACGCGCCCTGTTTGATCTGTCGCTGCTTTCAGGCGAAACCGCTCACCCCTACCGGCTGCAATGCGAACAATACCGTCTTTCGCGCAGTGCGCTTGAAGCGCTGCGCTCAGAGGGCGTCGATATCCGGTTGGGGTGCGAGGTAACCAGCCTGGACTGCGGCGCCGACGCGGTCACGGCCGGGTTGTCCACCGGCGACCGCGTCAGCGCGCGCTATGCAGTGGGCGCTGACGGCGCACGCTCGATAGTGCGCGCCCTCGTCGATCCGGTCTTCGAAGGGTCGACCTACCCCGAGACGACGATCCTTGCGACCACGCGATTTGCTTTTCACGATCATTTGCCCGGTCTGTCCCATGTCAGCTATGTCTGGTGGGAGAAGGGTACGTTCTCACTCCTGCGCCTGCGCGATCTGTGGCGCTGCAGCCTCTATCCCGGCGAAGGCGAGAGCATCGAGGACGCAATGACCCCGGCCGGTATCGAAGCGAAGCTCCAGCGTATCTGGCCACGCAGCACTGCCTATGAAGTTGGCGAGGTCCGGCCCTACCGGGTTCATCTGCGTCTGGCTTCAACATTCAGGGAAGGGCCGCTCATGCTGGCCGGCGACGCGGCCCATCTCAACCCGCCTTCGGGCGGCATGGGCATGAATGGCGGCTTGCATGACGCCTTCGCTCTGGGCGCCGCCATAAAGAGCGCCCTCGATACGGGTGACGAGCGGTCGCTGGACCGATATGCAGCCGTCCGGCGCCGCGCCGCTGAAACTGACATTCTCGATCAGGCGGCCCGCAACCGCGCGCGGATGCAGGAGCGCGACCCTGCCAAACGCCGCACCCAGTTCGAAAGCCTTCAGCGCCTGGCCGACAATCGGGCCGAAGCCCGCGACTATCTCCTGCGCACCTCGATGATCGACGGCCTGCGCCGCGCGGAGGCAATGTTATGAGCGGGTATGATTACGGGCGCGCAGGTATTTTTGCGGTCGCCACGCCTCAAGCCAATCCGACCGTTGAGGCAGAGCTCCGGATACTCATGCCCGGCGACACCCTGGTTTGCGCCGCCCGCTGCATATCAGCGTCAGGCGACCCGGCGACGCGCCTGGTCGACTATATCGAGGAGATGGCCGGGACATTCGCCCGCTTCGATACGATCATTCCCGCAGCAGCAGGATTTGCCTGCACCGGATCGTCCTATCTCGTGGGCGCCGCGCGTGAAGCGCAGAGTGTGCGGGCGGCTGAAGCGGTTATTTCAGCGCCCGTGATTACCGCGACGCGGGCGATCGCTGACGCCCTGGCAGTCATGAATGTGCGCCGGCTTATCCTGGCTGCGCCTTATCCTGCCCCTCTCCTCGATGCAGCCTGTGCCTACTGGAGCGCCGAGGGCGTGGAGATCGTGCGCGTCGTCCCGATCCGGACGAGCGGTGCAGATACAAGATCAATCTATGCCCTGTCGAGCCAGGATGCTGCCCTGTCTCTGGCCGGCGCTGATCTGAGCGGGGCTGACGCAGTCCTGCTGAGTGGCACGGGTATGCCCACGCTCGGCGCGCTGCGCGCCCGCGGCGCGCTGGCGTTCATCTCCTCCAATCTGTGCCTCGCATGGTCACTCCTGCGCGCAGCAGGCGACAGGCGCGCCGGCGAACACCCCGGCGCTATGACAACCGGCTGGCAGAAAAGGCTTCATGGTAATGTTGATGACGGAGAGTGCCTATGACGAGCTCACCTGAAGCGCTTCGCGCCCTGGCCAGGCCGCCCGCCCTCACGCCCAGCGTGATCAGCGGGCATGAGGTCTTTGAGGGCGCGCACCGCCTTACGGTTATTGATCCTGCAACGGGCCGCCAGATATCCGAACTGGCCGAGGCGTGCGCGGCGACCGTGGATCAAGCGGTGCAGGCGGCCGCGAAGGCCTTCGAAACAGGACCCTGGCCCCGGCTCCCGGTTGAAGCGCGACAGGACGTGCTTCGCCGTATCAGTGCGCTGATCGAGAGAGACGCCGCGCGCCTGGCGAGCCTGGAGTGCCTGAACACCGGTATCCCGCGTGCTCACCTGATAAGGGGGCAAATCGCCCGCTCGGCTCTCAATTTTCGCTTCTTCGCCGACTATATCGGGCAAACTCAGGGCGATCTCTATACCCAGAACCAGGACTATCTGACCTTCGTGCGACGCGATGCGGTCGGGGTGTGTGCTCTGCTTGGGCCCTGGAACGCGCCGCTGGCCCTTATATCCATGAAGATCGCCGCCGCGATCGCCTTTGGAAATACATGCGTCGTCAAGGCGTCCGAGCAGACCCCGCTCACCGCCCACGCCCTGATGGCGATCCTGACGGAGGCCGGCGTGCCCGAAGGGGTCGTTAATCTGGTCAACGGGCGCGGACATATCACGGGCGCAGCGCTGGCGGCCCACCCGCGTATCGACCGGCTTTCCTTCACCGGCGGCACCGAAACCGGGCGGGCGATCATGCGCGCAACCGGCGCCAACCTCACGCCGGTGACCATGGAACTGGGTGGCAAATCAGCCAGTCTCATTTTTGAGAGCGCCGATCTTGAACGCGCGCTTGACGGCGCGCTCCTGGGAATATTCTCCAATAATGGCCAGCAATGCCTGGCCGGCTCGCGCATCCTCGTCCAGGACACCATCGCAAACGAATTTATCGAGGCCTTCGTCGAACGCACGCGCCGGATCCGGGTCGGTGACCCGTTTGACCCGGCCACAGAAATCGGCGCGCTCGGATCGGTCGCCCACCGCGACCGCGTCCTGACCTATGTCGGGACCGCGCGCGCGCAGGGAGGTGAGCTTCTGGCCGGAGGCCATGCCATCGAAGCGCTTGCGCCGGGCGCATTCATGTCGCCCACCGTCGTGCGCGCACGATCCAATGCCGACAGAATATGCCGCGAAGAGATTTTCGGGCCGTTTGCAGCGCTCCAGACATTCAGGACACCGCACGAGGCGTTCGCGCTCGCCAATGACAGCGTGTTTGGACTGGTCAGCTATATCTGGTCAAACGATCTGCGTGTCGCCATGGCAGGCCAGGAGGCGCTTCGTTCAGGCCTGATCTGGTTGAACACACCCATGGTGCGCGAACTGCGCGCGCCCTTTGGCGGTTTCAGGGAGTCAGGCGTCGGACGTGAAGGGGGCAAAGCGTGCGAGGCCTTCTATACCGAAGAAAAAACCGTCACCATCCCGGTGCGTGACGCGGCGATGAACAAGTTGGGCTCGGATCGATCTCATCTGTAAAGGACAGCTATCCTGATCGTCCCGGACAGGGTCGCGCGCGTTACAGAATTGCAGCCCGGGCGGTCCATGACAGGCGCGTGACGTGACCGGGTGAAAGTGGTCCTGGCCCCTGGGCCGGGTTTCCGGCGGGTTTCCGGCGGATTTCCCTGAGGAGGACGTTCGCGGCGAGGAAGACGCGCTGTCCGACACAGCAGGTCGTTGCCGCCCTGAAGCAGGCCGGGACGGGGATGGCGGTCGCCGGCCTTGTCCGTCAGCTCGCCATCTCCGAGATGACTTGTTACGCAGGCGCTTACCTTGTTACCCCCGGAGGAAGGATTAGGGCGGCCGGTGTCAGACCAGGTCCGGGAGCTGACGCAGGTCCCCGATGCGCGGCGACAATTATGAGGGCGATTTTCTTCCTCCATTTTCCGGGCGGCTGCTGATCAGGGCTGCGCCGGGCGGCGGTATCAGAACACTTATCGAACATTGACGATGGAATTGCGATGCCGGGCCTGCACATTTCCGGTCAGCAGGTGCTTTTGTTCATCACCCGTCATTGTCAGCGCACTCAGGCCGCCGCGGCCGGTATCAGCGAGCGCAGCGCTGGCGTTCGGGTTCCGGCTTGCCCCCGGGCTAGCCGCCTTCCCGGCGCTCGGCGCAGGGGACCTCGCCCATAAGTCTCTGGTCTCGCCTCGAAGGGCGCTTGGCGAACGCGCTTAACCATGGCAAAGTCCAAATGATATATCTTTTGGAGGAGACCTTTGATGAAGCTTCCGCGTATGGCTGCGCTTTCGCTGCTGACCCTTGTACTGGCCGGCTGCGCCTCGACCGGGGAGGCCCAGACGGCGCGGCTCGACCCGGCCAGCGCGGCCGATTCCCTGATAATCTCCCGCAAGGTTCAATGTTCGACAGTAGAGAATGAACCGATCGTCTACTGGTGGCACGGCATCGCCTATTCCCGCCGGCAGGGCGAGAAGGACGTTCACCTGTTCGACGTCGAAGGCATGAATATCCGGGCCTGTTCCTCGATCACCGATGACAAGGGCAACAAGGGCTACCATCTCGTCTCGCGCGAGATCCTGCTCTATCTCGACAGGGATACGGGCGAGGTCCTGAAGACCTGGGACAATCCCTGGACAGGCGAGCGCGTCAATGTCCTCCACGTCGCCAATGACCCGGTAAACTTCAAGTCGTACGAAGTCGGCCGAGACGGCAAGCCCGCAACCTGGGCCGGGGAGATCCTCGGCAATCAATGGTGGCTGCGGTCAACCTTCCCGCTCTGGTATCAGAACCCGCTCGGCGGCGATTACCAGAAAGAGATCGGCGGCACCTATCATGCGACCGAAATGTTCGACTTCTTCGGGCGCACCGATGACATCCTCGATCCGGAAACCCGCACCGCCGAAGTCTGGGTCGGCTGGGCCCGCATGGCGGACTGGCTTCCCTGGATGGGGATGAATGGCCGCGAAGGCCTGATGTACATGCACACGGCCGGCAGGAAACTTTCCGCTTTCGATGAGTTGTCGGCAACCATGAAAGCCGAGATCGCGGCAAACTATCCTGACTATGCGACCCCGCCGCCGCCCGGCGATCCGCGCGCCAACATGACCAGCTGGAAGTATTTCCAGGCCGTGCGCGAAGGCACGATCACGCCGCCCGCACGCTAGGGCTCCGGACAATTCATAAAGGGACAATCCATAAAGCAAGGCCGGAGCAGCGCTCCGGCCTTGCTGCGTTGGGAGGCGGCCTGCTCAGGAGGCCTCAGTTCAGGAGTCCCGGGGGTTCAGAAGTCCGGGGGGCTCAGAAGTCCTGGCCTTCATAGGCCTGCCAGTCGCGGGTGACGAATGTCTCGTCGACCAGTGTGCGCTGGAACAGGCGGTCGGCCTTGAACCATTGCCAGACCCGCGATCTCGATTGTCCGTCATCGGAGAGCTGGATCATTTCGTACAGGTACAGGTCCGGCTCGCCGGTGCGCGTCCAGTTCAGCATCGTCGTGCGCCTGAAATCGTCAAGCGCCACGTCGCAGGCCCAGCCGATGATGAATTCATTGTCCCATTTGAGACGGCCCTTTTCCACGCCGGCCGGAAAGTCGCGCACTTCGCGCCGCCCGTCTGCCCAGCGGTAATGGTTGGTCTGGTGGTAGGGATGGCCGGTGTCCGGAAACCTGCAGATCAGGCGTGACAGGTGCTCATCGGTCTTGTTTCCCGCCGCATCGAAATGACGGTAGCAGCCCTCCCAGACGCCTTCATGGCGGGCCAGCAAAGGCATGATGATCTTCAGTTCATTTGATGAAACAGTCTCGGCCACGGCCATCCCTCTTACGGTTGGGAACTGTGCCCGGAATGACACGCGTTCGTCAGAAATGTCTCGTTTCAGGTCACAAAGGGGCTTGCCAAGCCCGGAAACGCGACAGAGGATAAAAGATATATCATTTGAGCTTCGTGTCGAGGCTCACTTTGACGCAGCGGGGAGGCTGAACATGAAAAAGTCTATTCTCATGGCGGGCGCGGCAGCGTTTGCCCTTTCGGTACAGGTCGCTCCGGCCCTTGCGCAGGAGACGCCCGCGCAGGAGAATGAAGGAGAGGTCGAGCTCAAGCAGGACACGATCATCATCAGTGCGCGCAAGAAGGACGAGGGGCTGCTCGAGGCTCCGGTCGCCGTCAGCGCCTTTGACTCGGCAGCAATCGAAAACCTGCAGCTGGAATCAGTCGATGACATCGCCCGGTTCACGCCTGGCCTGTCCTTTTCAAAAGCGTTCGGCCGGGCAACCGAACGCCCGGTCATCCGCGGGCAGTCCAACGTGCTCGCCGGCGTGCAGTTCGGCGTCGAATCCGGGACAGCGTATTTCATCGACGGAATCTATTATTCCGGATCGATCCAGAACCTCGACCCGAATGACCTGCAGCGTGTCGAAGTCATCAAAGGGCCCCAGTCGGCCCTGTACGGACGAAACACCTATGCCGGCGCCATCAATTTCATCACCCGGGGCGGTACCGGGGAATATGAAGCGACCGGCAGGATGCGGCTGGGCAATAATGATACAAGGGAATTTGCAGGTTCAATTGCCGGCCCGCTGCTTCCCGGGCTCACCGGCCGTCTCTCGGTGCGCGATTACGAGTATGGCGGCGAGCACAGGAACCTTGTAACCCAGGACCTGGTCGGACAAGAGACGACCTTCAGCGCGTCCGGCGTGCTCGACTGGAAGCCGGCCGACATGTTCGACAGCCGTCTGAGGGTCAGTTTCAACGAGGACCGGGACGGCGCCCTGCCGATCTTCCTGCAGACCGCCGAGCAGAACAACTGCCTCCCGGGATACCGGTCACAGGCCTTCTGGAGCCGGTCCGGGAGTTCCAACCGGAACCAGTATCATTGCGGCGTCATTGCTCCCCAGCCTGTTCAGCTGAACACCGGCCCGGACGCCGATGGCATTCTGAACCTCATTCCTGGCGTTCCGGTCAACGCAACCAATGTGTTCCTGCCGCGCACCTACGGCCTCGCCGATGGCACCGCCTTCGACGGTCTCGCGCGCGACCTTTATGTTGTCTCTTCGAACAGTACGCTGCGGTTCGGCGACAGCGGCTGGGAGGTCGGTGTCCTTGCAGGCTATTCGGATGAGCACCTGAAGAGCGGGTACGATTCGGATCACTCGCCGGTGAACTTCTTCCTGGCCGGCCCGGCGCAGGAGGCGTTCTTCGCCAATACGACCCGCAGGGATATCGAGGACTATAGCGGCGAGATCCAGCTGAGGTCGCCGCAGGATGCACGCCTGCGGGGCATGGTCGGCCTCTATCTCTATGACCAGCTGATCTATGAAGGGGACATCACCTTTGCCGATCCTTCGGGACGCGCGCGCGATAATGGCAAGCGCACGACCCGTAACGAAGCCGTGTTCGGGCTCGTGGAACTGGATGTCACCGACCGCCTGACGGCAACTCTCGAAGGCCGGTATGCCGAAGAGACCAAGACCGACCGGACGTCGGTCAGAACCCCGCGGGTTGAGTTCAGCAAGTTCACGCCAAGGCTGACGGTCGATTATGACCTTGGCAATGGCGGCACCGTCTATGGTATCTTCGCGCAAGGCGTCAAACCGGGCGGCATCAACGGCGCCCTCGGCGAGTCCGTCGGCCTTCCGACCTACGAACAGGAAGAGTCGGATAATTTCGAGTTGGGCCTCAAGACCCCGCTGCCTGACATGGGGCTCGGCGCCTGGAACCTGACGGTGGCGGGCTTCTTTACCGAGGCAACCAACGTCCAGCTGACCACGGCGGTGTCATCTCCCACCGGCGCCATCAACTCGGTCGCCACCAACCAGGGCTCCGGTGAGATCACCGGCCTCGAACTCGATCTTTCGGGATCCTTCAACGATATCCTCAGCGGCGGGTTCAACTATGCCTGGACAGACGCCCAGTTCACGGAAGGCTGCGATGCCGACGAGTGGATACTGACATCCGGCGGCGGTAACTTCACCAACCCGGCTGCACAGACCGGCAATGATTTCACCTCCCTGTTCCCCGGATCAGGACCGGCGACCTGCTCGATCGAAGGGCGCCGGTTCCCCCTGACCTCGGAGCATCAGGCCAGCGGCTTTGCGCGGGCTGATTTCAAGGGTGCAGGGCCTTTCGGGACCGACTTCTTCGTCGCCGGTGACCTGACCTATGAAAGCTCCAAGTTCGTCCAGGTGCATAACGGGGCAGAGACCGGCGCGGCAACCATTGCCGGGGCGCGTTTCGGCTTCGAAAATGACAAGTGGACACTTGCCGTCTACGGCCAGAACCTCGGTGATGAGGATTCGATCGCCATGGCGACACGCTGGCTGCAGGGGCCGTATTACTCCGCCGGGTTCAGCCCCAACACGGCTCCCGTAACGGCCTCCAGGTCTGCGCCGCGCGCGTTCTTCGGAACCCTCCGCCGCGGACCCCAGTTCGGGGCCGAACTGCGCGTCCGCTTCTGATTCGGGCGTCCGCTCAGGCAACTCAAGGCGCCGGCGGCAAGCCGGCGCCGCTTTTGTGTGCCGAGGGTGCGGGCCGATGCGGTTCCTGACGGTCACCTGCGCGGTTTCGGCCCTGGCCGTGCTGGCCGCGCCGCCCGGTGCAGGCGGGCCGCCCGCGCCGGCGCCCTTCCTTGAAAAAGACACAGCCGAACTCCTCCGCCTGCTTGAAGGCACCTGGAGCAATGACCGCCAGGCCTTGTTTTCGACAGAGGCAGGCGACCGCGCCGGGAGCCTTGTGCCGCTGCAGGTGATGCATGTCCGGCCAGAGCCGGGCGGCGGCCTGCGGCTGGTCATCCGGACCGAGGTCGACGGCCGCGAGGCGCGCGAGCAGGTCCACCAGGTATCGGTCACTGGCGCCTCCGGAGAGCCTGGCGGGAGTATCGCAGAGCCGGGCGCCGGTCCGGCGGCCTGCCGCATGACCTGGCAGCGCGCGGCCGGCGGCTTCACCGGAAGCCTGGCCGGCGCGGGTTGCGGCCCGGACCTGCCGTTCCAGCCCGGGGCGGAGGCGGCGCCTCTCACCGTCTCGGTTTCGGGCTCCGAACTCTTTATGTCCGACGGCGCGCGCGAGATCCGCTTTCGCCGGGCGAGGCCCTTCGACTGCTGGGCAGGTGTCCTCAGGGGGGCGTCACACGGCGACAGCGGCGAGGGGCTGAGCGACTGGGACTTCCGGCAGGGCATCCGCCTGCATGATCAGGGCGGCGAGGCGCAGATCGAGACAGGCGAGACGCCGCCGCGCCGGATCAGCCTGAAACTCCGGGATGTCGACTGGCCGTTCGGGGAACGCCGCCCGTCCCTGACCCTCTATGTGCATGAAGCAGGTGATCCGCGCGCGGTCTCCTATGCCTGGGCCGAGGGCGGCGCTGACCGGATCGGGATCAACCTGCGCTGGATACAGGCGAGCTGCACCCGCCAGGGCGCCGGCGATTAGCCGGCCGCCGCTTCTGAGACTTCATAAGCGGCGCGTTCACCGGTTTCCATCGCGCCCTCCATGCCGGTGTGCAGGTAGGAGAGATGCTCCCCGGCAAAATGGATACGCCCGGACGGCGCGCCGATATGCCCGGCCCAGGCCCTGATCTGGCCCGGCGCCCAATGCATGTAGGCGCCGCCGGAAAAGGCCTGGGCCTCGTCCCAGCGGACAACCTTCAGTCCGCGCACCCTCGCCCCCCGCAGCCTCAGGAATTCGGCGGCGGCAAGCCCGAACCAGGCCTCATCCGTTGCCGCGCCCCGGACGCCGTCCCCGTTGATCCAGCAGGTCAGGCTCGCCACCTCGCCGGCCTCGTCATGGTTTGCAAAGACGCGTTCGATAGCCGTGTCGGTCCACATCTCGGCCGCCAGCCCGTCCGCTTCCCAGAACCGGGTCTCGGGGGCAAGGATGACCTGGTGGATGCGCGTATAGGCCATTGACCGGATCGCAGCTGCGCGCAGGCCGGCATGCGGGTCGTGCGGTGACGGCGCAAGACGCACCCCCGTCCGCAGGGCCGGGAAGGGCAGTGTGCAGATGACAAACGGCGCCGTCAGCGTTTCGTTGCCGGCGCGGATCTCGACATGGTCGCCGCGTTCGGTGATTTCGCGCACGGGCATGTTCAGGCGGACTGCGCCGTCTGGCAGGCTCCCGGCCATGGCCTGCGTCAGCCTCGAGGAGCCGCCATCGATCCGTTCCGATGCGCCCAGCGCGGAATCCTCCCTGTAAAGGGTCAGGGACCTCCAGACATTGGAGATCGCATAGGTATCGAGGCGGTTGGCATTGAGGGAGATGTCAACGAGCCGGCGGGCCGCCGCATCAAAGCCGGCGCCGGCCAGGAAGGCATCAGCGCTGATATCGGCTTCGGGCGCGGTTTCGCGCCAGGCATAATTGTCCGTATACGGATTTGATAGGCCGGCCGCCACGAGCAGGGCCGCAGAGGGGGTCAGGGCGCGGAAGGGCTCCGGGAACGGATTTTCCGGCGCCGCGGCCCAGTCTGCCATGGGCATGACGCGTGAGCCGATCGCAATTGCCGCGTCCCGGGGGCGCGGCGGGTAGGGCAGGATGGCGAGACCGAGGTCGCGCGCGGTCTTCCGGATGCGCGCATAAGTCTGGCCCACCTGCTGGCCGCCCCCTTCCGGCTTGCCGGGGACATCCTCCAGCGTCAGCATCCGTCCGCCGACCCGCACGCCGGCTTCAAGTACGAGCACCTTCATCCCGTCCGCGGCCAGCATCCGGGCCGCATGCAGTCCCGACAGGCCGGCGCCGAGGATGATGACGTCGCCGGCGTCCTGGCGCCCGATTGCCGGGGCCCGGGCCGGGGCGGGCGCGCAGGCAGACAGGACCGCCGCGCCGCCGATCAGTGCAAGCCTGCGCCGTGTGAACTGCATCCGGCGTTTTCCTCTCGACGATCAGGTCAAATGATATACCAATCTCAGGAACATACAGGCGGGGCAGGGCCTTTCACAAGGGCGCGGCAGACAACAGGAGGCAGGAATGTCGCAAACAGGTGAATTCAAGCGCGGATGGCCGGTCCTGAGCGCGGCGGCTGTCGGGGTCGGGCTCGGGCTCTCGCCGCTGCCCTTCTACACGATCGGCGTGTTCATCCCCCCGCTGCTGGCCGAGTTCGGGCCAATGGGCTGGGCGCCGGGCGATATCCTCAACGCGCTGGCGATCTACACGTTCGGCGCCTTCTTTGCCGCGCCGGTGGTCGGCATCCTCGCACAGAAGTTCGGCGCGCGGCGGGTTGCGATCATCTCGATCATCACCTTCAGCTTCGCCATGATGGCGCTGGCGCTGAATACCGGCTCGAAGCCGCTCTACATCGTGCTCTGGCTGCTGCTTGCCTTTGCCGGTGCAGGCACATTGCCGATCACCTTCACCGCCCCGGTTGCCAACTGGTTCGACCGCAACCGGGGCATTGCGCTCGGCATTGCGCTGATTGCCACCGGCGTCTTCGGCGCGCTCGCCAAGTTCTTTGCGCAGTTCATCGTGTCCAGTCCGGAATGGCACTTCTTCAATGGATCGGGCTGGCGCAGCGCGTACATCCTGCTCGGCCTGCTGCCCCTGACGATCGCGCTGCCGCTCAGCCTTCTCAGCCTGCGCGATGTCAAGGACCTGCCAGCGACGGAGGCCGGCCTGGTCAGGTTCAAGCTGCCGATCCTGGCCGTATCGCTCGCCGGCACGCTGGGACTGGTGTGGATCGTCTGGCAGCAGGTCCTGCCGCTCGTCGCGGCCAACGGCATGCGCCTGGAATACGCGATGGCGTTCGTGTTCACCGGCCTGATCCTGGTGCCTGTTGTCTCCATGATCGCCTTCGACATCCGCAAGATGCCGCCCCTGCGCGAGGCGGACGCCCCGATCGAGTTGCCCGGCATGAACCTTGCGGACGCCTTGCGGGACTGGCGGTTCTGGCTGCTCGGCCTGTGCTTTGTGCCGATTTCCTACGCCGTGGGCGCGGTCATCCCGAACATCGAACGCATCCTCGTGGCGCAGCAGTTCAGTATCGCCGACGCGGTCGGCCTGGCCACACTGACGGGGCTTGCAGTCCTTTCCGGCCGGGCGATCGGCGGCTTCCTGATTGACCGGTTCTGGGCGCCCGGCGTTGCATTTGTCTTCCTGGCTTCGCCGGCCTTCGCGCTCTGGCTGCTCGGCCAGCCGGGGCTGACCCCCACGACGGCCACGATCGCCATCCTGATGATCGGGTTCGGCGCCGGCGTCGAGTATGACTTCATGGCCTATATCGTCTCGAAATATTTCGGGATGAAATCCTATCCGGCAATCTACGGCGCCCTCTACGCCTTCTTTGCCGTCGGAGCAGGCCTTGGCCCGTCGATCATGACCGACATCGCAGACGGACGGGGCATCCATTTCCTCGGCGCCGATACCGGGCTCCTGGCCGGTCACAACTGGGAGTGGACCCTGACCAGCGCGGCGATCATCCTGTTCATCTCGACGCTGCCCATACTTGCCCTCGGAAAATACCGTTTTGGCGGCAAGGGGCACTGACGCTCAGGGCGACCACGCCGCTCGCTGCTTCGGTGCAGCCCGGCGG
>CALGEF010000186.1 GCA_937881755.1 uncultured Acidobacteriota bacterium | reverse complement strand
TGAGGATTTCTGCGGTATGCTCGCCCGGACCGGCAGGGCGGCGCTGGATGGCGCCCGGCGTGGCCGAGAAGCGCGGCGCGGGGGCTGGCTGCACCACGCCTTCGATTTCCACGAAGGTCTGGCGGTCGGTATTGTGCTTGTATTTAGGCGCTTCGGTCATCGACAGGACCGGCGCGAAGCAGATGTCGGTCGCCTCCATGATTGCGCACCATTCGTCGCGCGTCCTGGTCTTGAACACGGCCATCAGCCTGGCCTTCAGCTCTGGCCACCTGGACTTGTCCATCTGGGCGTCCCATTCAGCCCCCGTGAGGCCCGCCTTCTCGCGCAGCAGCGCATAGAACTGCGGCTCGATCGAGCCGATGGCGACCCATTTGCCGTCGCTGGTCTCGTAGGTGTCGTAGAAGTGCGCGCCGCCGTCGAGCAAGTTGGCTTCGCGGTCATCGGTCCAGACGCCCATCGCCTTCATCCCGTAGAACATCGTCGCAAGGCTTGCCGCGCCGTCCGACATGGCCACATCAACCACCTGCCCCTTGCCGCCGTTCCTGACGCTCAGGATACCGGCCAGCAGGCCCATCGCGAGGTACAAGGCACCGCCGCCATAGTCGCCGACCAGGTTCAGCGGCGGGCGCGGGCGCCCGTCACCGTCGCCCATCGCATGCAGCGCGCCGGTGATAGCGATGTAGTTCAGGTCATGCCCGGCAGACTGCGAGAGGGCGCCCGTCTGGCCCCAACCGGTCATCCGGCCATAGACGAGCTTCGGATTGCGCTTCAGCACGTCATCCGGCCCGAGGCCGTTGCGCTCCATCACACCTGGCCGGAAGCCTTCGATCAGGCCGTCGGCCTTCTCCAGCAGCTGCAGCGCCACTTCGACGTCCTTCGGATCCTTGAGGTTCAGCCCGATGGAACGGCGCCCCCGGCTCATCACGTCCGCGGCGCGGCCCGGCCGGCCATCGCCCGGACGGTCGATTCGCACCACATCCGCGCCAAGGTCCGACAGGAGCATGCCGCAGAACGGTCCCGGGCCGATCCCCGCAAATTCAATGATTCTGACACCTGAAAGCGGTCCCTGGCCCATGTTTTTGCCTCCCAATCTTGCTGTGTTCGTGGCTGAGTTAGGCGAACTTTAAGTGTCAGGGCCGCAAAAGGAAGGGGTGCCGCCGCGTCGCGGGTGGACCTGTATGGGCGCGTTTCGCATGTCCGACCTCTCCTTCTTCGATCCCCCCATCGAAATCGCAGCGGAGAGCCCGCGCCTTGAGCTGATCGCGTCCCGCCTGCGGGCCGGCGGCATGCGCCCTTACCCCGCAAGTGCACCAATCGATTATTCCGCGCCCGACCCGCTGCTGATTGATATCGCCACCGCCAGCCGCAGCACGCTGGAAGCCCTGTCGCGAGCCGCCATGGTAGAGGTGCACCGGCCGGTCGTGCTGCTCGACACCGCGTCCGCGCACCTTCCGAATTCGGGCGAAACCATCATCCTGCGGCGCGACCAGGATCTCGCCGCCCTGAAGGCCCGCCTCACGGCCCTTGCCCGCCGCGCCAGCCGCCTGCGCGAAGCCGGGATCCGCCGCGACACTGCCAGCGTCCTCGGGGTTCGCATTCCGGCAGCTGACCTGAACACCGTTCCGTCGCTGCTATACATCGGCGAGGGCTCGCCCCTGTTCCTGTCGCTCCAGGGCCCGCTCAGGCGCCGCGGCATTGACGTAACCGCCGCCATCAGCCTTGACACCGCGCGCCGCTACATGGCTGACCGCCGGTTTGCCGCCGCCCTCGTGGATCTTGATTCGTTCAGCGCCGCAGACAGCGTCATCGCCCAGCGGATTGCCGAGGACAGCGGTCTCGGGGCCTTACCGATCATCGCACTGACGCATCCTGACCTGCCGCTGAATGATCGTCAGAACACGGTCATCGCCCTCGCCACGGAAGTCGTCGACGCAACCGGCCGGATGGAGAACGTCGTCTCGCAGGTCGAAACCGCCTGTCGCCGCCTTGTTGCCTTCGCGCCGGTCATGCCGCAGCCTTCTGAAACCTCGGTGCTGACCGACGACACCACCCGCCTCTTCAACCACCGCTTCATCGAAACCCATATCGCGCGCCAGATGGAAGTCTCGACGCAGCGGGCCGAACCACTCTGTGTGCTGATTTTCCGGCTTGACGCCTTCCTGGCCGGCACCGTCTCGGCGCAGCAGGAGTTTGCCGATGTCATCCGGTCCCAGATCCGCGATACAGATTGCCCAGCCCTGCTGGCGCCGGGCACGTTCGCGATCTCGCTGCCGGCCACACCTTTCCGGGGCGGTGTCCGCCTCGCCGACAGGATTTCGGATTTCTCGGCGGCCCACGCAAGGATTACGGGCACCGGCTTCGGCTGGCGCGTTGTCGAGCGGCGCGCCTACCACTCACCGCAGACCCTGCTCAGTGCAGGGCTCAGCGGCCCGCTGCTTCGCGCGCGTCTGGCGGCCTGACGCTAGTCCTCGCTCAGGAAGCCGGTGGAGAGCTTCCTGCCCCATTTGTCTTCCGGCACGGGTGCCCGTTTCCGGGCCATCCTGGCGACCGCATCAGCGGCCTCGGCCGAAGCCAGGCCGCACGCCGCTTCCAGCTCCTTGAGGAACGCCTTGACCAGCGGAATGCGCCGCTCCGGCGTGCCACCAAGGCCAGAGTGCACAAGCCTGGAGTCCGGCCGCAGCTTGAGCTGGTTCGGACGCGAGCGGACAATCTCCATAAGGCGCTGCGGGTCCATGATCGTATCGGGACGGAACGCAATCACCGCGCCCTTCTCGCCGGCATCCAGCTTTGCAATACCCAGAGTGCGGCACTGAACCTTGATTGCCATTACATCGAGCAGCTGGCGCGTTTCATCCGGCAGCGGGCCAAACCGGTCGATCAGCTCGGCGGCAAAGGCCTCACGGTCCTGCGCCGTCGTGATGTCCGACAGGCGCCGGTAGAGCGACAGGCGCACATTCAGGTCTTCGACATATGCGTCCGGAATCAGCACGGCGACGCCGAGATTGATCTGCGGCGACCAGTCGTCGGCAACGTCTTCCTCGTCCTTCGCGCCGGCCTTCAGTGCCTTCACGGCGTCTTCCAGCATCGACTGATAGAGCTCGACACCAACCTCTTTCACCTGACCGGACTGCTGGTCGCCGAGCAGGTTGCCGGCGCCGCGCATGTCGAGATCGTGGCTTGCAAGCTGGAAACCCGCGCCGAGGGAATCGAGCGATTGCAGAACCTTGAGACGCTTCTCTGCCGTCTCGGTGATCACCTTGTCGCGCGGCGTCGTGAAGTAAGCATAGGCGCGCAGCTTTGAACGGCCCACGCGGCCGCGCAGCTGGTAGAGCTGCGCGAGGCCGAACATGTCTGCCCGGTGGATGATCAGCGTATTGGCGCGCGGGATGTCGAGGCCGCTTTCCACGATGGTCGTCGACAGCAGCACATCATACCTGCCGTCATAGAAGGCCGTCATGATGTCTTCGAGTTCGCCCGCCGCCATCTGACCATGCGCGACAATGAACGAGACCTCCGGCACGTTGAGCCGCAGGAAACTCTCGATCCTGTCGAGGTCCTGGATACGCGGCGCCACAAAGAACGCCTGCCCGCCGCGATACTTCTCGCGCAGCAGCGCCTCGCGCAGCGTGACCGTATCTTCTTCCGTGATGTACGTGCGCACGGAGAGACGGTCCACCGGCGGCGTCGCGATGATCGAGAGATCGCGGATACCCGTCAGCGCCATTTGCAGCGTCCGCGGAATAGGCGTCGCCGACAGCGTCAGCACGTGCACGTCGGATTTCAGCTCCTTCAGCCGCTCCTTGTGCTTCACGCCGAAGCGCTGTTCCTCGTCCACGATCATGATGCCGAGCCGCTTGAACCCGACGTCCCTGGTGAGCAGCGCATGCGTGCCAACCACCACATCGATGCTGCCATCGGCCAGCCCGGCGCGCACTTCGGCCGCTTCCCGTGCACTGACGAACCGCGACAGCGGCCGCACCACGAGCGGCCAGCCGGCAAAGCGCTCCTCGAACGTCTTGAAGTGCTGGCGCGCCAGCAGCGTCGTCGGCGCAATCACCGCTACCTGACGCCCGCTCATCGCCGCCACAAACGCCGCGCGCAGCGCCACTTCCGTTTTGCCAAAGCCCACATCGCCGCACACGAGCCGGTCCATCGGCTTGCCGGAGGCGAGATCGCCCAGCACGTCCTCGATGGCCGACAGCTGGTCTTCGGTTTCCTCGTACGGGAAGCGCGCCGCGAACTCCTCGTAGAAGCCCTGCCCCGCCGAGATCGCGTCCGCCCGCTTGAGCTCCCGCGCCGCCGCGATCTGCATCAGCTCCGCCGCCATCTCGAGGATGCGCTTCTTGGCTTTCGCCTTGCGCGTCTGCCAGCCCGCGCCGCCGAGGCGGTCGAGGCTGCCTTCGGCATCTTCCGAGCCATAGCGGCTGATCAGGTCTATGTTCTCCACGGGAAGGAAGATCATGTCCCCGCCGGCATATTCCAGCTGAAGGCAGTCATGCGGCGCGCCGGTCAGCTCCAGCGTGCGCAGGCCGACATACCGCCCGACGCCGTGATCGACGTGCACGACCAGATCGCCCGCCGTCAGCGCGGTCGCGTCGGTGATGAAGCTTGCCGTCTTGCGCTTGCGGCGCGGCGCCGCCAGGCGGTCGCCCAGCACGTCCGCCTCGGATATCATCGCCACGCCCGGTAGAGAGAAGCCCGCCTCGATCGGCACTTCGGCCACCGTGAAATCGGTCTTCTTCGCCGCTTCCAGCGTATGCACCTGTGCCAGGCCCGGGAGGCCGTGATCGCCCAGCACGTTGATCAGGCGGTCCGCAGACCCGGTCGACCAGGCCGCAAACACCACCGGCTTGCCGCCCGCATAGAGCGCCCTGGCGTGGTCGATCACCGTCTCGAAAATGTTGACGTCCGTACGCAGGCGTTCCGGCGCAAAGTCCCGGCCGCGGCGCCCGCCCATGTCGAACGCATTCGTCGTGGGTTCGCTGGCACTGAAGCGCACCACCGCGCGGCCCGCGAGGCTCGCGTCCAACTCGTCAATCGTGAGGTAAAGCCGCTCCGGCGGCAGCACCTTGGCGGTGCGGATATCCCCGCCGCCGGCATCCAGACGCGCCAGGTGATAGTCACTCGCCTGTGTCAGCCTCTCATGTGCCGCTTCGGTCGTCAGCGCGCTGAGCCCCCAGAGACCGCCTTCGCCGACATAGTCAAACAGCGTATCGAGATGATCATGGAACAGCGCCAGCCAGGCCTCGACGCCCTGCCGCCGGATCGAGGCGCGCGCCGCCTCATACATCTGGTCGCCCGAGGGCGGCCCGAACGTGGCGAGGAACCGGTCGCGGAACCCGCTCAGCACCTTGTCGTCGAACAGGATTTCGCTGACCGGCGCAAACGTCACGCCCTCCGCCGCCCCCGTCGAGCGCTGCGACTCGGTGTCGAAGGTGCGCAGCGTCTCCACCACATCGCCGAAGAAATCGAGCCGGTAGGGTTCGATCACCGTCGGCGGAAAGATATCGATGATCCCGCCCCGGATCGCATACTCGCCCTGCTCGCGTACGGTACTGGAGCGCACATAGCCGTTGAAGGCAAGATAACCGGTGAGGTCAGCGGCCTTCACCGCCTGCCCCTTGCGGATCGAGAAGGAAGACCGGCGCAGCGTCGCGACCGGCGGCACGCGCTGCACCAGCGAGCCCGCCGTCGTCACCACGAGCAACGGCCCCTGCGCCGCTTCATACCGCGCGATCCGTGCGAGGCCTGCGCAGCGCCGCGCCGCCACCGCCGGCGTCGGACTGATCCGGTCGTACGGCAGCACGTCCCAGCCCGGCAGGTCGGCCTGCTCCAGACGCGGCGAGGCGAACTGCGCCATCCGCCGCGCTGCCTGCGCCATGCGGTCGTCGCGCGCGACATACACACCGATGCCGCCGCGCTTCATCAGCGCCTCGCAGAACGTGATTACGTCTGCGCCAAAAGGCGCTCCGGCAAAAGCGGCAGGGCCGCTCAGCGATTTCAGGAAATCAGCGGGGGTCATCAGGCTACCTTTTCATCCGGCCTCAGCCGGACTGCGCGGCGTAGCGGAATGCGATCAGCTGGTCCAGCACCGGACCTGCATGCCGGGCCGGCACCTGTTCGTGCCCGATCAGCCAGGCATAAACTTCCCAGTCAGGCACGTTCAGCAGGCGTTCGAACTCGTCGAGGCCGGCCGCGTCCAGTGATCCGAGCGTGGCATCGGCAAAGCTGCCGATCAGCAGGTCCATCTCGCGGAAACCCCGCCGCCAGGCCCGGAACTTCAGCTTATTGCGGCGATTTTCATCGGTCATGGGGGGGTCCGGGAAGCTGTTTTTCGATTGGACTGTCCAAACGCAGTTGCAGAAGTTTTATGGACGGGGAAACCCCGCTTTGTGCAACAACTT